>CALXUH010000085.1 GCA_944391645.1 uncultured Clostridia bacterium
TATGGTCAAGACCAGTAACTGTTGTAATAGGAAATCATAGATTCTGCAAATAAACTACTTGACAAAATCTATAAAAAGAGTATAATTTAAATAGTGTAAATATAAAAACGATGATGAGACAAAGTAGAATAAAGGTTTCTAAAAGAGAGGATTAGTGACCACGCTGAAAGCTAATCTTAGAAAACGTATTTGAAAAACTAGCTCGGAGTTTTCTAATTAAAAGTTAGACGTGTAAGATGCGATATAATCTATAATTAAGAAAAAATTAGGGTGGAACCGTGTAATAAGCACCCCTAAAAATATTATATAAGATATTTTTAGGGGTGCTTTTTTTAAGGATAAAATTAAACTAATTTTAAAGGAGGATATTTATGATAAAAATTACATTAAAAGATGGTTCAAAAATGGAAATGCCAAAAGGACTTTCAATAATAGAAATCGCAAAAAATATTAGCGAGGGATTAGCAAGAGTTGCAACATGTGCAGAAGTAAATGGAGAAGTAAAAGACCTAAGAACTGTTTTAGAGGAAGATTGTACACTAAATATATTAACATTTGATAGTTTAAATGGAAAGAAAGCATATTGGCATACAACATCACATGTATTAGCTCAAGCAATAAAAAGATTATACCCAGAAATAAAACTTGCAATAGGTCCTGCAATAGATAACGGGTTTTATTATGATTTTGATACAGATACACCATTTACACCAGAAATGTTAGAGAAAATAGAAAAAGAGATGAAAAAAATAATTAAAGAAGATATAAAAATTGAAAGATTTAATTTAACAAGACAAAAAGCTTTAGAATTAATGAAAGATGAACCATATAAACAAGAGTTAATAAATGATTTACCAGAAGGAGAAGAAATATCTTTTTATAAACAAGGGGATTTTACAGATCTTTGTGCTGGTCCACATTTATTAAGTACAGGAAAATTAAAAGCTGTAAAACTTTTAACATCGTCTGGAGCATATTGGAGAGGTAATGAAAATAACAAAATGCTTCAAAGAATTTATGGAATATCTTTCCAAAAATCAAGCGAATTAGATGAATACATTAATATGATAGAAGAAGCTAAAAAAAGAGATCACAGAAAATTAGGTAAAGAACTTGAACTATTCTTCTTTGATGAAACAGCACCAGGTATGGCATACTGGATGCCAAAAGGATTTACAATGATGAATACTTTAATTGAATTTTGGAGAAAAGAACACAGAAAAAGAGGTTATCAAGAATTTTCTGGACCACAATTAAATAGTAGTATTCTTTGGAAAACATCTGGGCATTGGGACCATTATAAAGAAGATATGTATGTTTTAACAGATGCAGATGGAAATGAACAAGCATTAAAACCAATGAATTGCCCAAACTCAATAAAAATTTATCAAACAAAATTAAGAAGCTATAAAGATTTGCCATTAAGATTTAATGATGTTGATGTAATACATAGAAATGAAAAATCTGGACAATTAAATGGATTATTTAGAGTAAGAATGTTTAGACAGGATGACTCACATAACTATATTACAGAAGAACAAATAGGTAGTGAAATAAAAGAAATAGTAGAAATTGCAAGTTATTTATATGGAATATTTGGATTAGAATATCAATTAACATTATCTACAAGACCAGAAGATTTTATGGGAGAAATAGAAACATGGGATAGAGCAGAAACAGATTTAAAAAATGTTTTGAATGAAATATGTGGAGAAGGCAACTACAGAATAAACGAAGGAGATGGGGCTTTTTATGGACCAAAAATAGATATAAAAATGAAGGATTGTTTAGGAAGAGAATGGCAGATGGGAACCATACAATTAGATTTCCAATTACCACAAAGATTTAATCTATCATATATAGATAAAGATGGAACTAAAAAAACACCAATAATGATACATAGAGCATTATTTGGTTCATTTGATAGATTTATAGGAATAATAACAGAACATTTTGCAGGAGTATTTCCAACATGGCTTGCACCAGTACAAATAAGAATATTACCAATTGCAGATAAACATAAAGAGTATTCTCAAAAACTTTTGAAGGAATTTGAAGAATTAGACTTAAGGGTTGATCTAGATGATAGAGAGGAAAAAATAGGATACAAAATACGTGAAGCACAACTACAAAAAATACCATATATGCTAATAATTGGAGACAAAGAAATAGAAGCAAATGCTGTTGGAGTTCGTTCAAGAAAAGAGGGAGATATTGGACAAATGAGTGTGCAAGCATTTGTAGAGAAAATACAAGACGAAATAAAAAATCTTTCATAGAAAAAACAACAAAAAAATTCCTTGACAAAATAAAAAAAATGATGTTAAATATATAATATAAAAAACATAAGAGGAGGTAGAGTATGATTAAAAACGAAGAAAAATTAATATCTAATAAAGGGTACACAAATAAAGGAATAACGTTAGTAGCACTAATTGTAACAATAATAATAATGTTAATATTAGTCTCAGTAACTGTAACAGTAGCAATAAATGGAGGACTATTTGAAAAAGCACGGAGATGCAAAAATAGAAACAGAAAAATCAGGAATAAATGAACAAATAAATACAATAGTATTAAGAAATAGTATAGCAAGTAAATTAGATAAAGA
>CALXUH010000086.1 GCA_944391645.1 uncultured Clostridia bacterium
TATTATTCTATTAATAGCATCACTTATATTTTATTTCTATGGAGAGCCTAAATATACATTATTAATGATATTTTCAATTATTTGTACATATTTATTAGGATTATTAATGGTTAAATACAAAAAATACTCAAAGATTTTTTTAGTTAGTTCAATTTTAATTAATGTAGGAATATTGGTTTATTTTAAATATATAAATTTTATTATTCAAAACATAAATTTATGGCTTACAAACAAGATTGACTTTATATATGTTGCATTACCAATAGGAATATCGTTTTATACTTTTCAGATGATAAGCTATACTGTGGATGTATACAGAGGACAAGCAAAAGTTCAAAAAAATATATTAAAACTAGCAATGTATATTTCGTTATTTCCACAATTAATAGCAGGACCAATTGTAAGATATTCTAGTGTAGAAGACAAACTTGAAAATAGAAAGCACACATTTGAAAAATTTTCTCTAGGGGTTAGAAGATTTATAATTGGTCTTGGTAAAAAAGTATTAATTGCAAATGTTTTAGGAGAATTGACATCTATTTTTTTATCAAGTAATGAAATGAGTGTATTATATTGTTGGTTGTATGGTATATCAGCTATGCTTCAAATATATTTTGATTTTTCAGGTTACTCAGATATGGCCATAGGGCTTGGTAAAATGTTTGGATTTGAATTTTTAGAAAATTTCAATTACCCTTATATTGCAACAAGTATAACAGATTTTTGGAGACGATGGCATATATCTTTAAGTAGTTGGTTTAGAGATTATATATATATTCCACTTGGAGGTAACAGAGTAAGTAAATCAAAATGGATTCGAAACATTTTAATTGTATGGATATTAACAGGGTTATGGCATGGAGCAGCATGGAACTTTATATTTTGGGGATTATTTTTTGGTATTTTATTAATTATAGAAAAATTATTTTTAGGGGAATTCCTAAAAAAATTACCGAAATTTATATCTAGAGTTTATGTACTAATTATTGTAATGATTAGTTTTATAATATTTAATGGAGAAAATATTGAGCAAATATTAAAAAATATCGGTGGATTAGTAGGAATTAATGGAATACCTTTAATATCAAAGGAAAGTTTATATTATTTAAATAGTTATTTCTTAGTTATTGTTTTTGGTATAATTGGTTCAACACCAATTATGAAGAATATTGTAAATTCAAAACATTTTTTAAAAAAAGTTATTAATATAACAGAGCCTATATATTTATTTAGTATACTAGCTATTTGTACAAGCTATATTATAGGTGGTTCGTTTAACCCATTTTTATATTTTAGATTCTAAAGGGGGAAAATAATGAAGGACAATATTAAAAATATAATTATTACTGTTAGTTTTGTCTTTATATTAGTATTAGCATTTATAATAAATATATTAGTAAAAGATAGACAAATATCTATTTCAGAAAGAAGAAAACTTGCACAATTTCCAGAAGTTTCAGTAACAAAATTATTAAAAGGAGAAACAACTGGTAATTTTGAAAATTATGCTGTAGACCAATTTGTTGCAAGAGATATGTTTATAAAAATAAAAAATTTTTATAGTAAAAATGTATATAGACAAAAAGATAATAACAAATTTTTTGAAAAAGATGGAGCAATTTATAAGATGGATTATCCATTAAATACTGAAAATATAAAAAAATCTGCTATAAAAATTAAAGAAGTATATAATTTATATTTAAAGGATATGAATGTATATTTTGCGATTATACCAGATAAAAATTATTATTTAAAGAATGATAATCACCTAAAGTATAATTACAATGAATTAAAACAAATAATGAAAGATGAATTAAATGAACTAAAATACATTGATATATGGGATTGCCTAGAAGTAGATGATTATTATAGAACAGATCTTCATTGGAGACAAGAAAGATTAAATAATGTTGCAAAAAGAATAAATCAAAGTATGAATTTAGAAAATAAAGATATTATTTATAATGTTCAATATGTAGGCGATTTTTATGGAACATATGCTGGTCAGACAAGTAATGAAAAAATTGAGCCAGACAAAATGTATATTTTAAATAATGAAATAATAAACGAATGTACTACATATAACTATGAAACAGAGAAAACAGATAAAATTTATAATATGAATCAATCTACCTATGATAAATATGATATATATTTGTCTGGAGCAACTTCAATTATTAGTATTGAAAATAAGAATGCCACAACTGATAAAGAATTATTATTGTTTAGAGATTCATTTGGAAGTAGTATAGCTCCATTATTTGTAGAACAATATAAAAAAATAACATTAATAGATTTAAGGTATATATCAAGTAAAATATTAAACTCATATATTGAGTTTAAAAATCAAGATGTACTATTTTTATATAGCACGGTAGTACTAAATCAAAATATATTAAAATAAAATAAAAAAAAGTATTGACATTTTTGAATGCATATAATATCTTATAGTAAGTTAGAGTTAGAAATATTAAGGAGGTGTAAAAACCCATGGAAATTTTCGATAAAGTTAAGGAAATTATTATAGAGCAACTTGGAGTTTCTGAAGATGCAGTTACAGAAGAAGCAGCTTTTATAGATGACTTAGGTGCAGATTCTTTAGATATAGTGGAACTAATAATGGCTTTAGAAGAAGAATTTGATTTAGAAATTCCAGATGAAGAAGCAGAAAAAATAGTAACTGTAGGGGATGCTGTTGAATACATAAAAGAAAATGCTTAAAATATCAATAAAAAGAACAAAAAAATTGTCAATATATTTGACAATTTTTTTATATCTTGATAATATATATGTGAAAAAGAAGGAGATAATAAAATGAATTTATTCCCAAATTTATATTTATCAAATGTAAAAGATATAACATTAGAAATTTTACAAAAAAATAATATAAGAGGATTAATATTAGATGTTGATAATACTTTAATTGATTATGATAAAAAATTACTAGATGGTGTTCAAAAGTGGTGTAATAAATTAAAGCAAAATAACATAAAAATGTGTATATTGTCAAATACTAATAAAATTAAAAAAGTAGATAAAGTAGCTAAAATGTTAGATTTAAAATATATTTATTTTGCACGTAAACCCAATAAAAAAGGTTTTTATAAAGCACAGAAATTACTAGGTCTAAAACAAGATGAAATTGCTGTAGTAGGCGACCAAATATTTACAGATGTATTGGGAGGAAACAGAGTAGGGATGTTTACAATACTAACAAAGCCAATAGATGAAAGAGATATTTCTATAACACGTATAAAAAGACCTTTAGAAAAGTTTGTAATAAAAAAATATTTAAATAACAAAGGAGAAAAATAAAATGTATATAAATGATATAAATATATTGTATTATGTATTAATAGGATTATTTGGAACAGTAGTAGGCGGTTTTGTAGATTATTGTAATAAGATGTTCTTAAAAGAGAAAAAAATATTATCAATAAAAAATATAAAAGAATATAAAATAGATTTTAAATTAAATTATATTTTAATGTTAATTATGGCAACAGTATATATAGCATTACTATATAAATTTGGAAGTACAGATTTAATAAAGTTTAGTATGTATATCTTTTTAGTACCAATGCTGTTATCTGCATTTATAGTTGATTATAAAGAACAAATAATACCTAATAGATTAAATTTAACAATACTTGAAATAGGATTAATATATGTATTTATTTATGGAATGATTAACTTAAGTATTGCAATAGATATGCTGTTAGGTATGATTGTAGGTGGAGGAATATTTTTGTTAATTACATTAATTGGTGGTGCTATAGCTGGGAAAGAAGCTATGGGATTACGGTGATGTAAAATTAATGGGGGCATTAGGATTATATTTTGGTTTTGCAAGTACAATAGCTATATCAATTATGTCATTTTTAATTGGGGCAATAGTTAGTATAATTCTTATGATTGTTAGGAAAAACAAAATGGATAGTTACATACCTTTTGGACCATTTATAGTGTGCTCAACAATAATAAACATATTTGTACCATTTGAAATTGTGTTTTTAATATTAATGAAAGTATTTTCACTAGGATTATATAAATAATATATATAAATATAATCTATAAAAAGGAGAGTGTTATTGATGAATGAAAAAATTAGACACTTAAGAGAAAAATTAAAAGCATTAAACTTAGATGGAATGATTGTATCTAATCCATCTAGTATAAAATATTTAACTAATATAGAAGTTGATGGCTTACTTTTAATAACACGAAAAGAAAACATATTTTTAACATATACAATGTATTTAGAAATGGTACAAGCAACGCTTACAATTAATGATGAAATAATAGCTGCCGATTTTAGAGAAATAGGAAAAGATGAATATGAAAATTTTTTCTTGTTTTGTGAGAATGTTGGTTTTGAAGAAAACTATGTTACATATAAAGAATATCAATATTTAAAACAAAAATATAGAATAAATAATTTGGCAGAAACGGAAGAGATAATTGAAAAACTAAGAGAAGTAAAAGACAGTGAAGAAATAAAAAAAATAAAAAGAGCATGTGAAATAACTGATGAGTGTTTTGAACATTTAAAAAACTATATAAAAATAGGAAAGACGGAAAAAGAAATTGCATTTGAAATAGAAATGTTTTTTAAAACACATGGAGCAGATGGGCTAGCTTTTAATACGATTGTAGCAATACGGAGAAAATTCTGCAAATCCACACTGGATTCCATCTGATAGACAAGTAAACATGGCAGAACCAATATTAATTGATATGGGCTGTAAATATAAAGGTTATTCATCAGATATGACTAGAATGATATTTGTAGGTTGTATATTAGAAGAAACAAAGAAAATTTATGATGTTGTATTAAAAAATTGTGAAAACGTAATTTCCCAAATAAAGGAATATGCTAGCATAAAAACAATAGGGCAGATGGTTGAAAGTGATTTTAAACTAAATAATTATACATTAATACATGCATTAGGACATGGAGTAGGGTTAGATACACATGAAAGACCATATATAACTGCGAGAAATG
>CALXUH010000087.1 GCA_944391645.1 uncultured Clostridia bacterium
ATTAGGACCTAACGAATATATTTTAAAGTCATCTTTTACAAATTCTGTCATAAATTGCCTACAATAACCACATGGAAGACATGAATCAAGGGAATCTATACTTTTGCCTCCACATACAACAATATAATCAAATGAAGTTTCACCTTCGGAAATGGCTTTTGTAAAGGCTACCCTTTCAGCACAAATAGACATTATACAATGATTTTCAATATTACATCCAGAATAAATTTTTCCGCGATTTACAAACTAAAGCAGAGCCAACATGATAAGTACTGTATGGAGCATAAGACATTCTAAAAGCTGATTTACAAATTTCTATTGCCGTATTATCTATATTCATATTATACCTTCTTTCATAAGAGAAATATACAACAAAAAAAATATGAAGTCAATAAAAAATAAGATAAAAACAATTAAAATGAAGAAAAAGAGTTCTAAATTATTGAATTTTAACATTTTTAATAAAATTTGCATAATATATCACATAAAGGAAGGTGTAAAAAATGACACAGTACATAATTGAAGGAGGAAATGAATTAGAAGGAGAAATAAATTCATCTGGTTCAAAAAATGCATCGCTTCCAATAATTGCTGCAAGTATTTTGAGTGGAAAAACCACAACTTTATATAATGTACCCAATATACAAGATATAAAAATAACTTTAGATATTTTAAGAATTTTAGGTTGCAAAATAGATAGAAAAAATGGTAAAATAATTATTGATTCAGGGAGAATGAATAAAACAGAAATACCAAAGGAATTAATGCATAAATTAAGATCATCTGTAATACTTGCAGGAGCGATATTAGGAAGGTTTAATAAAGCAATATTTTCATATCCAGGCGGATGCGATATTGGAGGAAGACCTATAGATTTACATATAAAATCATTAAAAAAATTAGGTATAAATATTGAAGAAGAGGCAGGATATATAATATGTAGTAGAGACAAAATTATTGGAGCGGATATACATTTGGATTTTCCATCTGTTGGAGTTACAGAAAATTTAATGTTAGCATCGGTTCTTGCAGAAGGAGAAACTACCATAACTAATGTGGCAATGGAACCAGAAATAATTGATTTGCAAAGATTTTTAAATAGAATGGGAGCAAAAGTAAGCGGAGCTGGAGAAAATGTAATTAAAATACAGGGAGTAAAAAAGTTAAAAAACGTGAGCTATAATATAATGCCAGATAGAATAGAAATAGGAACTTTTCTTTGCATGACAGCAATTACTGGAGGAAATATAATAATAAATAATGTTAATAACGAAGATATAAAATCGATTACATCAAAACTTGAAGAAACAGGAGTTAGAGTAAAACAAGAAAAATCAAGCATAGAAATAATGGCTCCAAAAAAATTGAAAGCGATAGATATAAAAACAATGCCATATCCAGGATTCCCTACAGATATGCAATCTGTTTTTGGAGCAATGCTTACAGTAGCCAAAGGAACATCACTTATTGTAGAAAATATATTTGAAAACAGATTTAGATATTTAAATGAGTTAAAAAAAATGGGAGCAAAAGTATCAATCGAAGGAAATGTTGCAATTATAAAAGGTGTAAAGAAATTGCATGGTGCAGAAATGGAAGCTCCTGATTTAAGAGGAGGAGCAGCAATATGTACAGCGGCACTTGTGGCAAAAGGACAAAGCACAGTAAGCAATATTTCTCATATATTAAGAGGATACGAAAACTTTGATAAAAAACTAAGAAAACTAAATGTACAAATAAAATTAGGCACATAAATAGTTAATATAAAAGGGTCGCCACCCATTGGCGACTTGATTTAATAAAACAAGAGGAGGTTCTAGAATTTGGCACAGAGTAAAAAAATATTAAAAAGTAAAAAAAGCAAAATTTCAAAAAAGAAAAAAAAGAGATTAAAAATTCTAAAATGGACAAGTTTAATTGCTTTAATAATAGTAGCAATAACTCTTTTCCTATTATCAGATATGTTTAACATAAAGGAAATAAAAGTAATAAACAATAGCAAAATTTCTTCAGATGAAATAATACAATTATCTACTTTACAAATTGATGAAAATATGTTTAAATTTATTAAAATAAGGGTAGAAAAAAAAATAAAACAAAATCCATATATAGAAACTGTAGACATACATAGAAAACTTAATCGGGACAATAGAAATTGAAGTTACTGAAAGAGTAGCAACTTATATGCTCATTTTAGAAAATCAATATGTATATATAAATAACCAAGGCTATATACTTGAAATTAGTGATATAAAATTAGAAGTGCCTACAATTACTGGATATGCAACAGAAAATATGACTTTAGGTCAAAGGCTTGAAGAAGAAGATTTAAAAAAATTAAATACGGTTATCCAAATAATGAAAACGGCTGAAGAAAAAGAACTAGACAGTAAAATAACCAATATTGATATAGAAGATAAAAATGACTTTTTAATTACAATGGAAACTGAAAATAAGCTAATTCATTTTGGAAACTCAAGTAATATTAATGATAAATTTATAAATATAGATGCTGTATTAAAAGATACAGTAGAACAAAAAGGAGAAATTTTTGTAAAAGATTTAAATAAAGTATATTTTAGAGAAGACTTTAGAGAAGAAGGTGTATAAATATGTTAAAAAACAAAAATGTTGCAATTATATTAGGAATAGTTTGCTTTATATTAGTTATAGCAATTTTTACACAGGTAAAAACGGTAAATGATATGGAAAATTCTGTTGGAACAACATTATCTGGTAATAGCGATTTAATAGACGAAGTACTTAGTGAGCAAGAAAAATATAATAAATTGTATGAGCAATTAGAAAAAGCTGAAGAAAAACTAGAAGAAGTTAGAACAGAAGCAACTGCAGGAAACCAAGAGGCAACAGAAGCAGAACAAGAATTAAAGGAAAATAATATGTTATTAGGACTTACTGAAGTAAAAGGAGAAGGAATAATTATAAATTTAGATGATAATAGAAATGTTGAAAGTGATGAAATAAATATATCACAGTATTTAGTACACGAAGAGGATTTACTTCATGTTGTTAATGAATTATTTAATGCAGAAGCAGAAGCAATTTCAATAAATGAACACAGAGTAACTAATATAACTGCAATTAGATGTGATGGAAATATTATAAGAGTAAATGGACAAGTAATTACAGTACCAATTACAATTAAAGCCATATGTTCAAAAGCTATATATAATACTCTTATAAGACCGGGTGGATATTTGCAATTAATGGTAGATGCTGGTGTTGTAGTTAAAATAGAACGTAGTGATGAAATTGTGATACCAAAATATAATGGAGTATATAGTGATGCTCATTTAACAAGAGGTGATGAATAGTGAAAATAAAAAAACAAGAACTTATAATATCAATAATAATAGGAATTATGTTTTGTGTATTAACAATTATTATTTTTGTGCAGTCAAAAACCATAAGTTACACAGACATAAATGCATTAGAAAATATGCAGGAAACAGAACTTAGAAAAGAGATTACAGCAATAAAAACAAAATATACCGAGGCACTTGAACAATTGGAAGAAACTAATGCTATGATTAAGGAATATGAGGAAACTATAAATACAGATAAAGAAGCATCTGTATTATTAGAAAGTGAGTTAGAAAAATCAAGAAATATATTAGGAAAAAATACAGTGCAAGGTGAGGGTATAATAGTAACATTAGTTGATGTTGAAGTAGGTAAATATGGTAAAATAACTGCTAATGATTTAATTGAACTAGTTAATGAATTAAGAGCAGCTGGAGCAGAAGCAATATCAATTAATGGAAATAGAATTGTAAATATTTCATATATAGTAGATTTATCAGAAACATATATTGGCGTAAATGGAGAAAGAATAGTTTCTCCTTATGAGGTAAAAGCAATAGGTGATATTACATATTTGGAAAGTGGTTTATCGCAAAAACAATATGGATATATAGATACAAAAGTTAATGAAGGCAAAGATGTTACTCTTGAAAAAAGTGATAATGTTGTAATAAATGCATATAGTGGAACATTAAGCTTTAAATATGCTAAGGAGGTAGAATAATGATAATAATAGCAATAGTAATAGGATGTGTTTTAGGAGCATTGATAGGAATTAATATGCCAATAATTCCATATACATATTCAAGATATTTAGCAATAGCAATTGTTGCTGCATTAGATTCTGTTTTTGGTGCAGTATCTTCTAACATAAAAGGAAATTTTGATTTAAAAATTTTTATATCTGGATTTTTTGGTAATGCAATATTATCAATTACATTAACATGGCTAGGAATAAAATTAAATGTTGATATATATCTTGCAGCAATAGTTGTATTTGCTGGAAGAATGTTTACAAATTTTGCAATAATAAGAAGATATTATTTGGATAAATGGATGCAAAGAAGAAGGGACAAGAAAAATGAGAATGAGAAGAAAACCATGGGTAAGGGAAGAACTAGCAAAGTGTGAATTCTTTGTGGATAACCCATGTGAAAATTTAGGAAATTGGGAAAATAAATTTAAGAAAAAACAGCCAATACATCTTGAACTAGGATGTGGTAAGGGAATTTTTATAGCAAAACTTGCCTGTCTACATCAAAATATAAATTATCTTGCGGTAGATATAAAAAGTGAGGTTTTAGGTATAGCAAAGAGAAACATAGAAGCGGAATATTTAAAAAATAATAAACCTATAGATAATATATTAATAACTGCACAAGAAATTGGATTAATACAAAATATGTTAAATGAAAAAGATGTGGTAGATAGAATATATATTAATTTCTGTAATCCATGGCCAAAACCAAGACATAATAAAAGAAGACTAACATATACAACACAATTAGAAAAATATAAAGTGTTTTTAAAACCACAGGGGGAAATATATTTTAAAACAGATGATGATGATTTATTTAATGCAAGCCAGAAATATTTAAAAGAATGTAGATTTGAAATAGTAAAAATTACATATGATTTACATAGTGAGGATATAGAGGAAAATATTATAACAGAACATGAAGAAATGTTTTCAAAACAAGGAATAAAAATAAAAGCATTGATTGCAAGAAAATAGAAATATGAAATAAAAACAAGGGCACACCAAGAGGTGTGCCTGTTTTGGAAGATTAAAGTATTCCAAAGGTGGATAACTTACATGAATTGCACGAGAGACAAAGCGCTGAAAATGATGAAAAGTACAAACATTAAGACGGCAATGACGATTGCTAAGACGCGGTTTTCCCGACTACTGAATGCCCACATAACGCATACAGCGCAAAGGCATAACGCAAATAAGCTGAGAAGAATAGGACCATAATTCATAATAATACCTCCAAAATGTAAATTTACTGTCAAATAGACTAATAATATTATAACATAAATCAGTAAAAAAGTAAAATTTAGCAGATTTCATAAAAAATAATTTACAAAAACCTTGACAATAAAAAGTAAGAAGAGTATAATAGTAAACGCGTGTAGATTTGCGATGAAGCAAAATGTGGCTACATTACAATAAAAGTAATGGAGGGAACTTTTGCAGAGTATGTCTTGGCTTTGACCTAGGCGGATAAGTTTTACATATGCACTTATCCTAGGGATTTATATGTTCTAGGATTTTAAAATGGTAATAAAAGAAACACCAGGGTGCGTTAAACTTTCCCTAAAAGGCAATTAAAAATTTAAGGAGGGATTTTAACATGGCAAAAACAACAAAGGACACTGCAACAGAGAAAGTAGTTGAAAAAAAGACAACTACAAGAAAAACTACAGCTAAAAAAACAACAACAAAGGCTGTAAAAAAGGAGAAAGGAACAACAGCTACTAAAGTTCAAAGTGAAAGAATTAGAATTAGACTAAAAGCTTATGATCATGTTCTTATAGATCAGTCTGCTGAAAAGATAGTAGATACTGCTAAAAGAACAGGTGCACAAGTTTCTGGACCAATTCCACTTCCAACAAGAAAAGAAGTAATAACAGTTATTCGTTCTCCACATAAGCACAAAGATTCAAGAGAACAATTTGAAATGAGAACTCATAAAAGAGTAATTGATATCTTGTATCCTACACAAACAACAGTAGATAGCCTAATGAAATTAGACTTGCCAGCTGGTGTAGAAATAGAAATAAAATTATAATTATAATTAGGTTAGAGGTTAGAAGTTATAAAAGAAAAACTTACCTTAAGACCAAGCTAGCAATTTGTTAGCCAATAGTAGTTAAGTTAAGGAGGAAAAATTATGAAAAAAGCATTAATAGGAAAGAAACTAGGAATGACACAAATTTTTAGCGAAAACGGAAAAGTTATTCCAGTTACAGTTATTGAAGCTGGTCCATGTACAGTGGTTCAAATAAAAACAAAGGACACTGATGGATATGAAGCTATACAATTAGGATTTGGAGATGTAAAAGCAAATAAGGTAACAAAACCAAAGGCTGGACATTTCAAAAAAGCAAATGTTGAACCAAAAAAACATTTAAGAGAATTTAGATTAGAAGAAAATTCTTATAATGTAGGTGATGAACTAAAAGCAGATGTATTTACTGTAGGTGAATCTGTTGACATTACAGGAACAACAAAAGGTAAAGGATTCCAAGGTGTTATAAAACGTCATGGACAATCTAGAGGACCAATGGGACATGGTTCAATGTACCATAGAAGACCAGGTTCAATGGGACCTACATCAACACCAGGTAGAGTATTTAAAGGTAAAAGACTTCCAGGACATATGGGAATGGAACAAGTTACAATACAAAACCTAGAGATAATAAGCGTTGATTTAGATAAAAATGTAATATTAGTAAAAGGTAGCGTGCCAGGTAATAAAGGAGCTATTCTAAAAATAAAAGATTCAGTAAAAAGTAAATAAGAGAGGAGATAAGGAAAATGCCTAAAATAGATGTATACAATATAGAAGGTAAAAAAGTTAGCACATTAGAATTAAATGATAATGTATTTGGTATTAAACCAAATGAAGCTGTTGTACACAGTGCATTAGTTAATTATATGGCTAATCAAAGACAAGGAACTGCAAGCACAAAAACAAGAGCAGAAGTTTCTGGTGGTGGAAGAAAACCATGGAAACAAAAAGGAACAGGTAGAGCAAGACAAGGTTCTACAAGAGCACCACAATGGATAAAAGGTGGTATAGCATTAGGACCAAAACCAAGAGATTACAGATATACAATTAATAAAAAAGAAAGAAGATTAGCAATAAAATCAGTTTTAAGTTCAAAAGTATTAGAAAACAATTTAGTTGTAGTAGATAAATTACAATTTGAAGAAATTAAAACAAAACAAATGGTAAAAGCTTTAGAAAACCTAAAAATTGAAGGAAAAACATTAGTGGTATTACCAGAAAAGAATTTAAATGTACAAAAATCAGCTAAAAACATTGAAAATGTAAAAACAACACTAATTAATACAATAAATGTTTATGATTTATTAAAATATAATAAACTTGTATTAACAGTAGATAGTGTTAAAGGATTAGAGGAGGTGTATGCTTAAGATGAGACCAGAAGATATAATTATAAAACCAATAATCACAGAAAAAAGTAATGATGGAATTCAGACTGGAAAGTATACATTCCAAGTAGCAAAAAAAGCTACTAAAATTCAAATAGCAAATGCTGTTCAAACACTTTTTGATGTTAAAGTATTAGATGTTAATACAATGATAGTTAAAGGAAAAGAAAAAAGAGTTGGAGCAAATACTGGTAAAAGACCAGATTGGAAAAAAGCAATAGTTACTATTGATACAAATCCAACAGAAAAATCTTATTTAACAAAAGGTGGAAAAGAAGTAAAAGTTGATAAAAAATATAAGGATTCTATAGACGAATTTATGGGAGCCTAAAATAAAAAATATCCAGAATAAACTGGGAGAATAAATTAAAAGAAAAGGAGATAAAAAAGATGGGAATAAAAACATTTAGACCATACACACCATCAAGAAGAAACATGACAGTTTCTACTTTTGATGAAGTTACAAAAAAAACACCAGAAAAATCTTTACTTGCAAAAAAGAAAAAAAATGCAGGTAGAAATTCATATGGTAGAATCACAGTTAGACATCAAGGTGGAGGAAACAGACAAAAATATAGAATAATAGATTTTAAACGTAAAAAGGATGATATGCAAGCTACAGTTATTGGAATTGAATATGATCCAAATAGAACAAGTAATATAGCATTAATTAAATATGAAGATGGAACAATAAGTTATATATTAGCACCAGTAGGGCTAAAAGATGGAGACAAAGTAGTTTCTGGAAAAAATGCTGATATAAAAATAGGAAATTGTTTGCCAATAGAAAATATTCCAGTTGGTACATTAATTCATAATATTGAATTGAATCCAGGACAAGGTGGAAAAATGGTAAGAACAGCTGGTGGAGAAGCTCAACTTATGGCAAAAGAAGGAGAATATGCTCATATAAGACTTCCATCAGGAGAAATGAGATTAGTATTAAGTAGATGTAGAGCAACAATTGGAACAATAGGAAATGCTGAACATATTAATATTAAATTAGGAAAAGCAGGAAGAAAAAGACATATGGGTATAAGACCAACAGTTAGAGGATCAGTTATGAACCCAGTAGATCACCCTCATGGTGGTGGTGAAGGTAGAGCACCAGTAGGTCATGCAGGACCACTTACTCCTTGGGGTAAACCAGCATTAGGATATAAGACAAGAAAGAAGAATAAAGCATCAGATAAATTTATAGTAAAGAGAAGAAAATAAAAATAAGGAGGAGAAATCATGTCAAGATCTAGTAAAAAGAAACCTTTTGTAGCACCTGAACTATTAAAAAGAGTTGAAGCTATAAACGAATCAGGAGAAAAAAGTGTTTTAAAAACATGGTCAAGAGCATCTACAATATATCCACAAATGGTTGGACACACAATAGCTGTTCATGATGGAAGAAAGCACGTACCTGTTTATATAACAGAAGAAATGATTGGACATAAGTTAGGAGAATTTGCTCCAACAAGAACATTCAAAGGTCATTCAGGAGACAAAAAAACAAGTGTTAATTAATATATGAGGAGGGTAATACAATGCCAGAAGAAAAAACAATATCAGAAGCAAAGGCAGTTTTAAAATATGCTAGAATTTCAAGCAGAAAAGTAAAGATTGTAGCAGATTTAATAAGAGGTAAGCAAGTAGATGAAGCTTTGGCAATAATAAAATTTACACCAAAAGCATCATCAGAAATATTAGAAAAATTATTAAAATCAGCTATAGCAAACGCTGAAAATAACCATGGTATGAATAGAGGAAACTTAATTGTTAGTGAAATTTATGCAAACCAAGGACCAACACTAAAAAGAATTAGACCAGCAGCAAAAGGTTCTGCTGTTAGAATTAGAAAAAGAACAAGTCATGTAACTATAAAACTAGTTGAAGCAAATTAAATTTTGCAATGTGGGGGAGGTACCCCGCGATTATAAGGAGGGAATTTTAGAATGGGACAAAAAATGCATCCACACGGATTGAGAGTTGGTGTAATCAAAGATTGGAGCTCAAAATGGTATGCAGACTCTAAAAATTTTGCAGATTACTTAGTTGAAGACCAAAAAATCCGTAAATATGTAAAGAAAAAATTATATGTTAGTGGGATTTCTAAAATAGAGATAGAAAGAACTGCTAAATTTGTTAAAGTTAATGTTTACACTGCTAAACCAGGATTGGTAATAGGAAAAGGTGGAAATTTAGCTGAAACTTTAAAATCAGAATTATCAAAAATGATAAATAAAGAAGTTAACCTAAATATAATTGAGGTTAAAAATGCTGATGTAGATGCACAATTAGTTGCAGAAAACATAGCAGGTCAACTAGAAAGAAGAATTTCTTTTAGAAGAGCAATGAAACAATGTATGCAAAAATCAATGAAAGCAGGAGCATTAGGAATAAAAACATCTGTATCTGGAAGATTAGGTGGAGCAGATATGGCAAGAACAGAATTTTACAAGGAAGGTACTATTCCACTACAAACATTAAGAGCAGATATAGACTATGGATTTGCTGAAGCAGATACAACCTATGGAAAAATAGGTGTAAAAGTTTGGATTTATAAAGGAGAGATTCTTCCATCAAAAAAAATTAAAACTGAAGGAGGAGAAGCATAATGCCAGTAATGCCAAAAAGAACAAAATATAGAAAATGTCAAAAAGGTAGAAATAGAGGAAAAGCATCAAGAGGCAATATAGTAAATGAAGGAGAATATGGTTTACAAGCATTAGAGGCAGGACTAATTACAGCAAACCAAATAGAAGCAGCTCGTATTGCTATGACACGTTATATAAAAAGAGGAGGAAAAGTTTGGATAAAAATATTCCCAAACAAACCAATAAGTAAAAAACCAGCTGATACTCGTATGGGTAAAGGTAAAGGTGCTACAGAATACTGGGTAGCAGTGGTAAAACCAGAAAGAGTTTTATTTGAAATAGCAGGAGTAACTGAAGATATTGCAAGAGAAGCATTAAGACTTGCTATGCACAAACTACCAATTAAGACCAAATTTGTAAAAAGAGAAGAAAATCAAGGTGGTGATGTTGATGAAGATTAATAAATTAAGAGAAATGTCTTCACCAGAATTAGAAAAGGAATTAGGTGAATTAAAATCAGAATTATTTAAACTAAGATTTGGATTAGCAACAAATGGTTTAGATAATCCTATGAAAATAAAAGAGACAAAAAAAGATATAGCTAGAGTAAAAACAATATTAAGAGAAAGAGAATTAGCTCAATAAAGATGAAATTAAACATAGGTCTATAGAAATATAATGGCAAGCACTGCTTGACTATGAAGGAAAAGGAGGAAGTTCATAATATGGAAGAAAGAAATCTTCGTAAGGTTATGGTTGGTACAGTTACATCAAATAAAATGGATAAAACAGTAGTTGTATCAGTAGAAACTAATGTAAAACATCCTAAGTATGGAAAAATAGTAAAAAGAACATATAAATTAAAAGCTCATGACGAAGAAAATGTTTGTCAAATGGGAGACAAGGTAAAAGTAATGGAAACAAGACCTTTATCTAAGGATAAAAGATGGAGAGTTGTAGAAGTTATGGAAAAAGCAGTTGTAAAATAAATCATTTGACGAAGAACTATATTAAAAATTATTTTAAAGATAAAATATATAAGAAGGAGGAAGACAGGATGATACAACAACAAACAAAATTAAAAGTTGCAGATAATACTGGAGCAAAAGAAATTATGTGCATTAGATGTTTAGGTGGATCTTATAGAAAATTTGCTGGTGTAGGAGATGTTATAATAGCATCTGTAAAAAGTGCTATGCCAAATGGAGTTGTAAAAAAAGGTGATGTAGTTAAGGCTGTTATAGTTAGAACTAAAAAACCAATAAGAAGAGCAGATGGCTCTTATGTAAGATTCGATGAAAATGCAGCAGTTATAATACGTGATGATGGAAATCCAAAAGGTACACGTATATTTGGACCTATAGCTAGAGAATTAAGAGATAAGGATTATATGAAAATTCTTTCTTTAGCACCAGAGGTACTATAAAAATTTATAATAGTTGAAAGATTAATAAATAAAAATTTAAAAGAAGGAGGAAATCCTAAATGAATATAAAAAAAGGTGATACAGTTCAAGTTTTATCAGGAAATGATAAAGGAAAGACAGGAGAAGTTTTAGAAGTAATACCAAAAACAAACAGAGTAATTGTAAAAGGTGTTAATATAAGAAAAAAACACGTAAAACCTAGAAAACAAGGTGAAGAAGGCGGAATAATATCAGTTGAAGTTGCTATACCAAGTTCAAAAGTAAATGTAGTATGCCCTAAATGTGGAAAAACTACAAAAGTTGGATATAGTGAAGAAAAAGGTGAAAAAGTTCGTGTTTGTAAAAAATGCGGTGCAAAACTAAAATAGAAAGGAGGAATAATTCATAATGGAAAAATTAAGAGAACAATATGAAAAAGAAGTAGTTCCAGCATTAATGAAAAAATTTAATTATAAATCAGT
>CALXUH010000088.1 GCA_944391645.1 uncultured Clostridia bacterium
ATTATGCATGTATTCATGCAGAGGAAGCTTAGCTAGTATTATTAGTCAAGCAATAAAGTACCACATTTTATTAGCAATTTTTGTATATGTTATTTCGAAGAAAAAGGAGAAGGTAAAAGGTGAACAAATTATTAAATAATGATTTTACATTATCTATAATAAAAAAAACATCGAATATAGTATTTGGTTTTCTCACATTAATATTGTTAAATAGATATTTGGGAGTAACATTAAAGGGTGAATATACATATATTATAAATTATACCGTTATTATTGCAGCAATATTGGAGGTTGGCATTTCAAATGTCTATGGAATATTTAAGAGAAAAAAAATAGAAAATTGTTTTGAAATATTTATGTCTTTAACAATTATTCAATTTATCATCTATCTTATATTGGCATTAATAATTATGGCAATAGGAAAATTCCAAAACTATATGGTTAATTGGATTTGCATTATTTCATTAACTACAATTCTAACATCACAATTACGATATATAAACCTAGTAGAACATTATAAATATAGTTCTATTTCAGTAATAATTATGGCAGTGGTTAATTTTATCTCTATGTTAGCAGTATATATAATATGCAAACAAAGTCTTGTTTATGCTTTTATAGTATTAATAATTAAAGACCTAGTAATTACAGCATTATTGATAAAAAAAATAAATTTTAAAAAATTGTTCAAAAAGGAATATATAAAATTTTATAAAGAGATTATAAAAAACGGAATTTTGCCAATGTTATCAGGCCTTTTAATAATAGCAAATTATAAAATAGATATAATAATGTTAAATTATATGAATGTAAGTTATTATGAAATAGGATTATATTCAACAGGCTTAGCATTGGCTGAGTATATATGGCTTATTCCAGAAATATTTAAGGATGTAATTCAAAAAAGATCTGCTACAGAAAATGCTGTAGAATCAATAAATTTTTCAACAAGAATTTCTACTACAATAATTATAATTATATTTATTGGAATATTATTATTTGGAAAGCCAACAATAGGGATATTATTTGGAAGAGATTATATAGATGCTTTTGAAGTAACTATTATATTATTTATAGGTGTTTATAGTATGATATATTATAAAATTATTGGTACATTGTTTATTGCAGATAGTAAATCTAAACAGTATTTCTTGATATTATTAGCAGGTTCGGTAATTAATATAATAGTAAACTTAGGCTTAATTCCAAAGTTAAAAATAATTGGTGCGGCTACAGCTTCAGTAATATCATATTCATTAATAGGTATACTATTTCTGATGTTATATAAAAAATATTATAATGTTAAAATTAAAGATGTATTATTTATAAAAAAACATGATATAGAAAAAATTAAATCATTTATTAAAAAATAAGTATATAAGGAGACAAATATGAATACATATCTAATTACCGGAGGAGCAGGTTTTATTGGCTCTAGCTTAGCAGACAAACTATTGGCTGAAGGCTTTAAAGTTGTAGTTATTGATAATTTTTGTGATTTTTATAATCCAAATATTAAAGAGAATAATGTAAAACAGAATTTAAATAATTCAAGTTATAAATTATATAAATCAGATATTAGAGATAAAGAGGCATTGAATCAAATTTTTAATCAAAATGATATAGATGTTGTAATTCATTTGGCTGCTATGGCAGGAGTGCGCCCTTCCATAGAAAATCCAGTCTTATATCAAGATGTAAATTGCATGGGAACACAAAACATTTTAGAAGCAATGAAAGAACACAGTTGTAAAAAATTAGTCATGGCGTCTTCTAGCAGTGTTTATGGAAATTGTAAAGAAGTTCCGTTCAAAGAAGATATGATTGTAGATTTTGCAATTAGCCCTTATGCTGCAACTAAGAAAGCAAACGAAGTTATGACTCATGTATATCATAAATTATTCAATTTTAATGTAATAATGCTTCGCTTTTTTACAGTTTTCGGAGAAAGACAAAGACCGGATTTAGCAATTAATAAATTCACAAGATTAATGCTAGAGGACAAGCCAATTCCAATGTTTGGAGATGGAACAACCTCGAGAGATTATACATATATAGGTGATATTGTACAGGGAATAGAAAACTCTATAAAATACGTAGAAACAAATACCAATGTATATGATATTTTAAACATAGGAAATTCTTCACCAGTAACATTAAAAGAAATGATTAACACTATTGCCAAAGTTTTAAATGTAAAACCCAAAATTGAACAATTTCCCATGCAACCGGGAGATGTAGATAGAACTTTTGCAGACATTTCTAAGGCAAAAAAATTGATTAAGTATGAACCTAAAACTTCTTTTGAGGATGGTATAAAAAAATTTATACAATGGTATATAAAAAATTTAAATATTTATAGATAAAATGAACAATGTCATATGTGAACAATTTTAAATATATTAATAGGAGGAATTAGATATGAAAATAGCAATAGCTGGAACAGGATATGTGGGATTGTCACTTGCAGTATTACTGAGCCAAAAAAATGAAGTTGTAGCATTAGATATTATATCAGAAAAGGTAGATATGATAAATAAACGCATATCACCTATTAAAGATAATGAAATAGAGAATTTTTTTAAAACTAAAAATTTAAAATTAAAAGCAACCTTAGATTATAAAGAGGCTTTTAATGGTGCAAAATTTGTTATTATTAGTACACCTACAAATTATGATCCTAAAATGAACTATTTTGATACATCAAGTGTTGAAGACATAATTAAAAAAGTAAAATCAATGAATATAGATACAACTATGGTAGTCAAATCTACAGTTCCAGTAGGTTTTATAAAGTCCATGAAAGCAAAATATAATATAGATAATATAATATTTAGCCCGGAATTTTTAAGAGAGGGACATGCATTGTATGATAATTTATATCCTTCAAGAATTATAGTTGGAGAAAAATCTGAAAGAGCCAAAGAGTTTGCTGATTTATTAAAAGAAGGTGGAATGAAAAAAAATGTTGATATTAAATTTATGAATTCAACAGAAGCAGAAGCCGTAAAATTATTTGCTAATACATATTTGGCATTGAGGGTAGCATATTTTAATGAATTAGATACTTATGCAGAAGTAAAAGGTCTTAATACAAAGGACATTATAGACGGCGTATGTTTAGATCCAAGAATTGGAACGCATTATAATAACCCTTCATTTGGATATGGAGGATACTGCTTGCCAAAAGATACAAAACAATTAAAAGCCAATTATCATGATGTTCCAGAAAATTTGATAAGTGCAATAGTGGAAAGTAATAGAACAAGGAAAGATCATATAGCAGATGTAATAATAGGTAAAAATCCCAAAATTGTAGGAATATACAGATTAACTATGAAAAGTGGTTCAGATAATTTTAGATCTAGTTCAATACAAGGAATCATGAAAAGAATTAAAGCAAAAGGTATTGAAGTAATTGTGTATGAACCAACATTAAAAGAAAAAGAATTTTTTAATAGTAGAGTTATAGAAGATATAGATGAATTTAAAAATTCATCAGATATAATAGTAGCAAATAGGATGAATAATGAACTAGAGGATGTCAAAGAGAAAATATATACGAGAGATTTATTTAGTAGAGATTAAAATATACACTTAAATTCAATAAAAGAACCTAAAATTAAATATTAGGTTCTTTCATATTATTATAACTTTAAGCATACCTTGTAAATGGGAGGTAATTAAAGTGAAGAAAAAAATTTTACTTGTTTTTTTATTTTGTATGCTAATATTA
>CALXUH010000089.1 GCA_944391645.1 uncultured Clostridia bacterium
AGGCAATAGAAATTTGTAAATCAGTTTTTAAAATGTCTTATGCTCCATACAGTAATTATCATGTTGGCTCTGCCTTAGTTTGTAAATCTCGGGAAAATTTATTCTGGATGTAATATTGAAAATCATGGTATAATGTCTATTTGTGCTGAAAGGGTGGCTTTTACAAAAGCTATTTCTGAAGGTGAAACTTCATTTGATTATCTTGTTGTATGTGGCGGCAAAAGTATAGATTCCCTTGATTCATGTCTTCCATGTGGTTATTGTAGACAATTTATGACAGAATTTGTAAAAGATGACTTTAAAATATATTCGTTAGGTCCTAATAATGTAATTACATCTTATACTATTAAAGATTTACTTCCACATAATTTTAGTCTATAAAAAATAAACGTAAAAATTTACGTTTATTTTTTATATTAAATGCTTTTAATTAGTTCCTTTTCCTTTAGTTCAACATCATTTTGTTGTTCCTTTTTTAAATTGTCTTTTGCCACAGTCATCATTAATTTTATTCTATTTGTTTGATTTGTCTCGCTTGCTCCTGGGTCATAGTCTATTGGTGCAATATTTGCTTCTGGATATTTATTTCTTATTGCTTTTATTACTCCTTTTCCCACTACATGATTTGGTAAGCATGCAAATGGTTGCAAACATATTATATTTTGTACATCATTTTTTATAAATTCTACCATTTCACCTGTAAGTAACCAGCCTTCTCCTGTTTGATTTCCTGTTGACAAAATTTCTTCTGCGTAATCTGCTAATTCCATAATATCTGCTGGCTTAAAATATCCTTTTTGGGAACCTATTATGGCTTTTTTATAATCTTTTTCAACAATGTCAATAAAATCTATTACCTTTTTATATACCTTAGCTTTTATATTTGATGTTTTTAAGTATTGATTTTTCTTTGTTTCATTTGCCAATACATATTTGATAAATCCCATAAATTCAGGAATTATAACTTCTGCCCCTTCTTTTTCTAGCAAATTTACAACAAAATTATTTCCAAATGGATGATATTTTATTAATATTTCACCTACTATTCCTACTTTTGGTTTTCTTACACTTGTATCTAATTCAATTTTTTCAAAGTCATTAACAATTTCATATAGTGATTTATTAAATTCCTTACTGCTTGAGTTTATTGTTTTTTTCTTACATATTTCAATCCATTTGTCTAGTACTTTTTTGCTTTCTCCCTCATTTTTCTCATATGCTTTATTTTTATGGAATAACGTTTGTAACATATCCCCATAAATTATACCTTTAAACATTTTAACTAGTAATTTTAGAGTTATTTTAAATCCAGAGTTTTTCTCAAGACCTGCCATATTAAAAGAAATTACTGGTACATTTGGATATCCAGCATCTTTTATTGCTTTTCTTATAAATCCTATATAATTAGTTGCTCTACAGCCTCCACCTGTTTGAGACATCATTAATGCTACTTTATTTGTATCGTATTCTCCACTTTCTAATGCTTCTATTAATTGGCCAACTGTTAATATTGATGGATAACATGCATCATTATTTACATATTTTAATCCAGTTTCTACTGTATTACTTGTACAATCTCTTAATAACTTTACTTTATATCCTTCTGATTTTAGTGCTGCTTCTAAAAGTTCAAAATGAATTGGTGCCATCTGTGGAATAAGTATTGTATAATCTTTTTTCATTTTTCTTGTAAATTCTATTTTAGGTGTAACATATGTTCCCACACATTTTCTTTGAAGTTTTTCTCTTTTTCTCATGCTTGCAAGTAGTGAACGTATTCTTATTCTAATTGCTCCTAAATTATTTACTTCGTCAATTTTTATTAAAGTATACATTTTACCATAGCTAGACAATATTTCCTCTACCTGGTCTGTTGTAACTGCATCTACACCACATCCAAATGAATTTAATTGTACTAATTCTAAGTTGTCATGATGTCCTACAAAATCAGCTGCAGCATATAATCTTGAATGATATACCCATTGATCAACAACTCTTAATGGTCTTTTTGTTTCTACATTTTGTGCAACAGAGTCCTCAGTTAATACGCAAAGTCCAAGAGATGTTATCATTGTGTCAATTCCATGATTTATTTCTGGATCAATATGGTATGGTCTTCCAGCAAGTACTATTCCTTTTAAATTATTTTCATCCATATATTTTAATGCTTCTTGACCCTTATTTTTTATATCTTCTCTAACTTTTTGGTATTCTTTCTCTGCACACTCAATTGCCTCTTCTAATTCCTTTTTATTAAAATTATATTTTTTTAATCCTTCTACTTCCAATAATCTTGTTGCTAATTTCTTTTTATCGAATGGAAGAAATGGATTGATAAAATTAATATTTTTCAATTCCTCAACATTACTTTTAAGTACCTCTGAATAAGAAATTACTATTGGGCAATTATATTTATTATTTGCATCTTTATATTCTTTTCTCGAATATGTCATACAAGGATAAAAAATATTTTGTACTCCTTTTTCTATTAAATCCATTATATGACCATGTGACAATTTTGCTGGATAACATACAGATTCAGATGGCATAGATTCAATACCTTTTTCATAAGTTTTCCTGTTACTTTTTTCTGATATAATAACTCTAAATCCTAGTTTAGTAAATAAAGTAAACCAAAAAGGATAGTCTTCATACATATTTAATGCTCTTGGTATACCTATTGTTCCTCTTGTTGCCTCTTCTTCTTTTATAGGTTCATACCCGAAAGTTCTTTCAAACTTATATTTATATAAATTTGGTAAATATTTTTTTTCTTTATCTTTTCCAGCACCCTTTTCACATCTATTACCAGAAATAAAAACCTTTCCACTAGAAAATTGATTTAAAGTTAATAAGCAATGATTTTCACATCCTTTACATCTTGTGTGCATTACTGTTATTTTTAAATTATCTAACTCATCTGCTTTTAAAATTTTAGATTTATATTCTTTATCATCTAAGGTTTCATATTTTTCTTTTGCTAAATATGCTACACCATATGCTCCCATTAATCCTGCTATGTCTGGTCTTATGACTTCTTTTCCTATAATTTTTTCAAAGGCTCTTAAAACTGCATCATTATAAAATGTACCACCTTGTACAACAATATTATCCCCTAAGCTTTCTACATCACGTATTTTCATAACTTTTTGCAAAGCATTTTTTACTACCGAGTAGGAAAGTCCTGCAGATATATCTCCTACAGAATATCCTTCTTTTTGTGCTTGTTTAATTTTAGAATTCATAAATACAGTACATCTTGAACCTAAATCTACTGGTCTTCTTGATTCAATGGCTCCTTTAACAAATTCTGGTATTTATAAATTTATATTTTTTGCTATTGTTTCCATAAAAGATCCACAACCTGATGAACAAGCTTCATTTAGCATTATATTATCAATAGCATTATTTTTTATTTTTATATACTTCATATCTTGTCCACCAATATCTACTATGCTAGTTGCATTTGGTGAAAATATTTTTGCTGCTGTATAATGTGCTATTGTTTCTATTTCATTTAATTCAACATTTAAGCCTGTTTGTATTAGTTTTTCTCCATACCCTGTAGAACCACTATAGCAAATTTCAGCTTCTTTTGGCATTATTTTATATAAATCTTTTAGCATTCCAATAACTGTTTGTATTGGTTTTCCTTCATTACTCTTGTATGCAGAATAGAGTAATGCTCCTTTTTCATCTATTAATACTAATTTACTTGTGGTTGAGCCAGAATCTATTCCAATAAAACACTTTCCTTTATAGTTTTTTAGGTCTCTTTTAGGAATAACATTTTTAGCATGTCTTTTTTTAAATTGCTCATATTCTTCTTCTACTGTAAACAATGGTGCTAAACTATCTGAACTATCTTCATGATAATTTTTTAATAATTCTATTTTACTTTTCAATTTTTGAATACTTATTGGGTTATAATTAATAGAATCTAATGTTGCACCTTTTGCAACTAAAAGATGTGCATCTTCTGGTATTATTATTTCTTCATCTTTTAAGTTTAATGTTTCAATAAATCTTTCCCTAAGTTCTGGCAAATAACTTAAAGGTCCACCTAGAAATGCCACATGTCCTTTTATTGGTCTTCCACATGCTAATCCACTTATTGTTTGGTTTACTACAGCCTGGAAAATAGATGTTGCAATATCTTCTTTTGCAGCCCCCTCATTTAATAGTGGTTGTATATCTGTTTTTGCGAAAACCCCACATCTAGAAGCTATTGGGTAAACTGTATTATGATTTTTAGATAGTTCATTTAATCCATATGTATCTGTATTTAATAATGTTGCCATCTGGTCTAAAAATGCTCCTGTTCCTCCTGCACATGTTCCATTCATTCTTTGTTCTATTGATTTGTCAAAATAAATAATTTTTGCATCCTCTCCACCTAGTTCTATAACAACATCTGTTTTAGGAATATAATATTCTACTGCTCTTTTACAAGCAACGACTTCCTGTATAAATGGTATTCCTAAAAAATCCGCTACTGCCATTGCTCCTGAACCAGTTAATGCTAAGGTAATATTAAAATTTTCATATTTTTCTGCAATTTCCTCTAAGAAATCACATATTGTTTTTCTGGTATCAGAGAAATGTCTTCTATAATCTTTATATATAATTTCCTTATTTTCATTCATTACTACTATTTTTACTGTTGTAGAACCTACATCAAGTCCCACATGTAATGTATCTTTAATCATAAATTCACTTCCTTTAATACGTATTATATATAATAGTACAAAATTCGACAAAATGCAATAATGACAAACTAAATAAATAAAAATAAATATTTATATAATTGAAAATATTGGAATAAGAGAGTATAATAATTATGTACACCTGTTAGAACAGAATGGTTCTTACCATTCACCACAAAATAAGGAGGTCAAATGTATATTCTTGTAAACAACAAAAAAAGATGTCCGCTAGAAGAGATATCGGCAGAAAATTTGATGAAATATCGGCTTTCCAAGAAAGCTGGTATGCTCGTTAAAGTGGGAGACAAACTTTTACTTGCAAAATTTCCTACATCTCATGATTTGCCAGTCGAAGTCTATGGCACCTCTCTATGTCAGTCCTGTGACTGCATCTGTAAGTATTGTCCAAAAACCACAGATTTAACTTTGTCTATCCAGTTACATATTGGGCGCACATTCAAAGATGCTGTAATAGTGTCTTCACGGGCTGAAAAGTACGATTTTATTACATATGCAGTTGAACTTTTTAACTGCAAAGCCAATCATTTAATTGTGCTAAATTGTTCAAACTATCGTATTCAAAACCCAGAAGACTACCAACCTCAGTTTTTTGCCGAAACCATTTGACATCAAAAAGGAACCAGTAATCTTAACTTAAAGATTACTGGTTTCCTTTATTTTTTACATATTTCTTCCATTATGCTTTTTACATCTGTTTTCATTTCTTTTTCTAATTCATGAGTACTTCCATGTGTAATAAAACAATCATCATAACCTACTGGTATTACTTTTATATTTTCTATACTACTCCTATTTATTAAATCCAATATGTTTGTATATAATCCTCCATTTAAAAGACCATCTTCCATAGTTACAACCTTTTTTGTTTTTTCAATTGATTTTAATATATTTTCCTTGTCTAATGGCTTTAGGAATCTTACATTTATTATTTCTGCATCTATATTTTTCTCTTTTAGTAAATTTGAAACTTCTATTGCTCTATCTACCATTTTGCCAATTGCTATTATACTTATATCTTTCCCCGATTTTATTAGCTCTGATTTTCCCAAAACTATTTTATCATTTTTTTCTATTTTATTTTTGCCTTCTCCACCTCTTGGGTATCTAATTAATACTGGTCCATTAAAACTTATTCCAAATTCTAACATTTCCTCTAATTCTTTAAAGTCCTTTGGTGCCATTATCGTTAAGTTTGGTATTGCAGACGAAAAAGACAAATCGAAAATACCATGGTGAGTCTCCCCATCATTTCCTACAAGTCCAGCTCTATCTATACATATTGTAACTGGTATGTTTTGAATAGCCACATCATGTATTAATTGATCGTATCCTCTTTGCAAAAATGATGAATATAATGGTAAAACAGGTTTTAATCCAGCTTTTGCCATACCAGCAACCAATCCTACTGCATGTCCTTCTGCTATTCCAACATCAAAAAATCTGTCTGGAAATTGTTTTGCAAATTCTTTTAGTCCTGTTCCATCTTTCATTGCTGCAGTTACAGCAACTATTTTTTTATCTTTTTTTGCAAGTTCTAATAATTTATCTCCGAATACTTTTGAATAATCTTTTTTCGATTTTTCTAATTTTTCCCCTGTTTCTATATTAAATGGAGATATTCCATGAAATTTATCTGGATTTTCTTCTGCAAATTTATAACCTTTCCCTTTTTTAGTTATTATATGTACTAATACAGGACCTTTTACTTCTTTAGCAATTTTAAGTATATTCTCTAACTTTTCAATATTATGCCCATCTACTGGTCCTAAATATGTAAATCCTATATCTTCAAAATACATATTAGGTATAAATATTTGCTTTATTGTTTTTTTGCATCTTTGTACTAAATCTACTATTTTTTCTCCAGCTTTTGGTATTTTTAAAATATATCTTTTTACCCTACTATTAGCATTTGTATAAAATTTTCTGGTTCTAAGTTTACTTAAAAATGTTGGTATTCCTCCAACATTTTTTGATATGCTCATCTCATTATCATTTAATATTACAATTAGTTTTGTCTTACTTGCACCTGCATCATTTAAAGCTTCTTCAGCCATTCCGCCTGTAAGAGAACCATCACCTATTACTGCAATAACATTATAGTCTTTCCCTAATAAATCCCTTGCTCTTGCAATTCCCGTTCCTACCGATATAGATGTACTACTATGCCCAGTATTAAAAACATCATATTCAGATTCACTAGTTTTAGGAAATCCTGCTATTCCTTTAAACTGTCTTAATGTATCCATTTTATCTTTTCTACCTGTAAGTATTTTATGCACATAACTTTGATGTCCTACATCCCATATTATTTTATCTTTTGGTGTATTAAATACAGAATGTAATGCTATTGTAAGTTCAACTACACCTAAATTAGAGGCCAAGTGGCCTCCATTTTTTGCTACAATATCTAATATTTCTTGTCTTATTTCTTTGCTAAGTTCTTCTTTTTCTTTTGTGTTTAATTTTCTTAAATCTTTTGGTTCATTTATTTTTTTTAGTATATCTTCCAATTTTTATACCTCATTTATTTTCTAATTTTGCCACAATTACGGTCATATCATCTTTTGCTATCCCCAAACCGTTATCAATTGCCTCTTGCATTATAATATTGGCAATTTTATTAATGTCATTGGTTTCTATATTTTCAAGTAAATTCTTTAACCAAATTTCTTTGTTCTCATACTCTGTATTAGATTCTAGCACTCCATCTGAACACATTATTATAACATCTCCAACTGTTAAATCCTTATCATAAACTACTAAATCTATTTTATCTAATACTCCTGCTGGAAATGATATAGCTTTTATAACTTCTACTTTATTTTTAGATTTTATAAATGTTGGACATGCTCCATTTTTTACGAATTCTATATTTCCGTTTTGTAAATTAACAATAGATAAATCTATGGTTGCATATGTTTCCTCATTTGAATTTATATTTATAGCAGAATTTATAAGACCTATTGAAATTTCCTTATCAAACCCATTTGTAAGCATCTTTTTTAACATACTTATTACTATATTACTACTTTTGTTTGCTTGCACTCCAGAGCCCATTCCATCACTTATTGCTAGCATATATTTTCCATCTTTTAATTTTGATATTAAATTATTATCTCCTGAAATTTCACTGTCTTTTTTTGTTTTTGTAAGAACTACTTTATTTAATTTGTATATTTCTTCTTTTTCGTCTTTATTTTCATCTTCTTTTTCATCAATATTTTCTGCAATTGAGGAAATTACCTTAGATACACCACCTAATTGTGTTGCAAGCACTCTTTTGTTGTTTGCTTCTTTTACCTTCCACAATATATTTAATTTATGGATTCTATAAGTAGCATTTATAACCTTAATAATTTCGTCAATATTTTGTTTTGCCATGTCATTATCTACATCTATTTTGCAATTATTATTATAAGATAATATATTAACTAAGTTTTCAGATGTTATTTCATTATTCTTTATTAAATCATTATATATATCTTCACATATGTTTTCATTTTCTATTAAATCATCATAAAACATATTCTCTTCTAGGTCTTCAAAGTTACTATTTAAATCATCTAAAAATAATTCCTTGTTTTCTTGTTCAGCCTCATTTGTTTCCAAAACATCTTTAGCTGATTCATTATAACTATTTGCCATTTGTGCAATTGTTTCAGAAACTCCGTTTAGTTTTTGCACAGTTTCCCCTTCTAATACTCCTGATGTAACTGGAAAACATTTCATTTGTGGAATTATATCTGTAATTTGTATTTTTACATCCTTAGGAATTAATAATAATCCTAACGATGCAACCAAAATTTCTCTTATTGTAATTATTGGGACTGTATTTCCGTTTGCAACATATGTTAAAACTGCATTACCTACGCAAAACCCAACAATTACTCCAATTTTTCCAAGTTTATTTAATAATCCAGCTATCATTCCAGAAATTGCATATGAAGCTACTAGAATTGGAGAATTTGAAGTTATTGTGCCAAGAACCATTCCTATTGTTATTCCTGACGTTGCTCCAACTAACATTCCATGTTTCCATCCTAAAAATAGCACTAGCATAACACTTAAAATATTTGTAATTGATAATCCCCAAAACTTTAAACTACTTAAAGATACAAATGTTATTGATATAAGAAGGCTTGCTCCAATTACCTCTTCTATAGAAAATGCTTGTTTCTCCCCATAATCACTTATAACTATTAATGAATTTGCAAAAATTTTATAAAAAATATATGTTATTGTACTAACTGCTACACTATATATTAAATCATACCATAAAAATCCTGTAAAAATCATTTTTAGTATTTGAATAGCAAAACAAGATATAAAAACAAATAATCCCAATTTTTGTTTTTCATTTCTTTCATCATCTTCAAAATTTGGTCTTATAATTAATATAAGTCCAATAAATAATATTGAAGTTACTAAAAATTCTATTAGCCCATGAAAACCAAATTTTATTATTGTTCCTATTGTAACTAAAATATAAATTAATCCTGCTGGTTTTCTATTACTGCAACATGCAGTAAATATGGCTAGTCCAAATGGAGCAAATTCTCCATTAAAGCTTACTGTTGAAATCATAAAGCTTATTATATATAAAAAAATATATTCAGACTGAAATAAGTTTTTAATATTTATCTTATGTCTATTTTCTTCTTTTATATATTCTTCTTCACTATTATTTATATTTTGAAACATCCTCTACCACCCTTTTTCTTTTCTAAAATTTTAATATTGTCTATTATTATAATAATTACAATATATTTTTTTTGTCGTTTCTAGTAACCATTTTAGAAAAGTGTTCAACATTTTGTGATAATTTTATATTATATATTTTAAACTTCTGTAAAATATTCATTTATTCTAATTATAAGCTCTGTTTTTGCTTCTTCTAGTGTCATATTTTCTAATTGGGCTCCTGCTAAAGTTATGTGCCCACCTCCACCTAATTTTTCTAATATTACTTGCACATTTATATCACCAATTGAGCGACCACTTATACAAATTTTATCTCCCATATTTCCAATTACAAATGATGCTGTAATATTGCTTATTGTAAGTAATTCATCTGCGGCTTTTGCACATATTAAATTAGCATTTTTATCTTTTTCTGTATATTCAGAAATTCCTATGGTTTCATTTACTATTTCTGCATTTTTCACAATATCTGCAATTACATTGTAACTTTCTAAGTCACTTTGGAACCATTTTTTTACTCTTATAATATCAATTCCATATTTTCTTAAATATGCTGCTGCTTCAAATGTTCTAACACCTGTTTTAAAAGTAAAATTTTTTGTATCCATCATTATTCCGGCATATAAACTTTCTGCTTCTATTTGTGTAAGAGTTATATTTTTACTTGAATATTCTATAATTTCTGTCACAAGTTCTGCAGTTGATGAAGCATAAACCTCATGAAACATTAGTATAGGATTATCTATAAAATCTTCCCCTCTTCTATGGTGATCTATAATAACTATTTTATCTGTTGCATCAACTAGCTCTGGTATTTCAACATATCCTCTTTTATGTGTATCAACTACTATTAAAAGCGTATCTTTAGTTATTTTAGATAAAGCCTCAGGTTTATCTATAATAATGTTTTTATACTCATCATGCTTTTTTAATGTATCTACAAAATTTTCAATTACTAAACTATTTGTGTTATTTATTATATATGCTTCTTTGCCAAATTCT
>CALXUH010000090.1 GCA_944391645.1 uncultured Clostridia bacterium
CGCTAATAGCGATGCACTAGTTTTTTTAGTGCCACAAGAGGCATGGAAGAAAATAAGAACGAGGAAAAAATTTCGCGAGTTTACACGCGAAAGGGCAAAATTTTCAAATATCGTTTACAAGTAAAACTTGTAAAACGGTAATTTGAAAATTTTGCCCCTGGCGGGAGCGCTCCCTGGCGGGAGCGCTATTTCTATGTTTGCGGACTTTTTAAAAAACTCATAAAAATAAGAAATAGCACACCCCAAAATTTATGTAAGAAATTATAATTTAAGTACAAGATATTCAAATATAAAGGAGTGATTTTTATGAGTTTTAGTCAAATGGCAGAAGTATTAAGAATGCAAAATAAAGAAAAAATAATATTAATAAAATTAGGAGTGTTTTATGTAGCAATAGGAGAAGATGCAGTATTATTACATAATAACCTAAAATTGAAATGTACTTGTTTTAAACAAAATATTTGTAAAATTGGAATACCAATAAATAGTTTAGAAAAATATATAGAGAAAATAGAAAATCTGGGTTATTCATATATAGTATATAATTTTAAAAAGGAAGAAGGCTTACAAGAGATAAAAGAATTTAAAGGAAAAGCAAATAAAGAAAAAAATAGAAATATAAATTGTTTACAGTGCAAGGGTATAGAAAGATACCAAGATGATAAATATATGGAAGCATTAAGGAAATATTATGAACAAAAGAGAAGATAAAAAAAATAAAAAATTAGAAATAATACCAAAACTAGAAAAGTATATACAATATATGTTAGAAGTAATAATAAAATTACCAAGAACAGAAAAATTTAGTATAGGAATAGAATATAAAAATTCTATGTATGAAACATTAAAATACATAATGATTTTAAATAAGGTGGAAGAAGACGAATGTATTTACTATATAAACATGTTAGATGCTCAAATAAATACACAAAGAATATATTTAAGAATAATGTATAAAAACAGATGGATAGATGAAAAAAAGTTTAATGTGGCAATGGAACAAATATATGAAATAGGAAAAATAATTGGAGGATTAATAAAATATTATGGCAAAAACTTTAAGAAATGAATATTATAAATGCCTAACATATAAAAACTTAATGAATGCCCATTTACAAAGTAGAAAGGGAAAAGGTTATAGAAAAGAAATAATATTATTTAATTTAAAACAAGAAGAATATATTATGTGGTTATATAGAAACTTAAAAGAAGGAACATATAAACATGGAGGATATACAGTATTTTATATAACAGAACCCAAAATAAGAAAAATAGAAAAATCTAAATATATAGACAGAATAGTACATAGATGGTATGTAAATAGTTTTATGGAAAAATACTTCATACCACAATTTATAAATACATCATATGCATGTTTAAAAAACAAAGGAATGCATAAAGCAAGCTTAGATTTACAAAGAACGATGATTAAATGTAAAAGAAAATGGAATAATTACTATATATTAAAAATGGATGTAAAAAAATATTTTGAAAATATAAATAAAAATATATTATATAAAATACTAGAAAGAAAGATAAAAGATCCAAAAGTATTATGGCTTACTAAAGAAATAATATATTCAAATGAAGGAGAAACAGGACTTCCAATAGGTAATTATACAAGCCAACTTTTTGCAAATGTTTATTTAAACGAGTTGGACCAATATATGAAACATAAATTAAAATGTAAATATTATTTTAGATATATGGATGATGGAGTAATCTTGGTAAAAACAAAAGAGGAGGCAAGAGAAATACTAGGAAATATAAAAAAATTTTTAAAGGAAACTTTAAAATTAGAATTAAATAGTAAAACACAAATTTTTAAAAATAAACAGGGGGTAAATTTTTGTGGATATAAAATAAATGAATATAGACTAAAAATAAGAGAAAAAGGTAAAAGAAAGTTAAAAAAAAAAATAAAAGAACTAAAATATAAAATAAGTATAGGAGAAATAACAAGTAAAGAAGCAAAGAAATATTTAGCAGGACATATGGGATATATAAAAATAGCAAATACAAAAAATTTAGAAAAAAAATTATTTTATACGTAGAATAACTTAGGGATAAATTAAAAGGCCAACCGGTACCAATAATCGCGTTAATAGGGGAGGCAACTACAATAACAGCAATTCAGCCTCTAATCGCAACAACAACAATCCTACCAACAACAACAGCAACAACGGGTCGCGAGCCACACTCTAATACAAATTTTCAGATTATATATTTTAAGGAATATATACAGTAAAAGTATTAGTATTAAAGAGATTTATTCCTTCCTTAAGTGGTAAAAATGTATCAATAAAATATATATTAGTAGAAAAACGAATATATATATTTTATGAAATAAAAAAGGGAAATTAATGAACGAGGTATTTATAATAGGAAAAGTAATAAGCAAAATAGAATATAAGTTTATAGTAAAAAGTAAAAACTTTTTTGCAAAAGCTGAATTTGAAATAGAAAAGGCAAACCAAAAATTTAAGGTAAAATGTTATAATAATATAGCAGACTTTTGTTATAGAAAATTGAATAAAAACATTAAAATATTTATAAATGGGAAAATAAATAGTAATATGGAAATAGAATTAAAATATGTAA
>CALXUH010000091.1 GCA_944391645.1 uncultured Clostridia bacterium
TAAAAAATCTTTTTGGTTCTTGAAATAGTCTATATAACCATTCTAAATTACATTTTATCATCCAGTTTGGAGCTCGATTTAATGATTTACTTATTACATCAAAACTGCCACCGACAGGCATAAATAACTTTATGTTTTTTAAATTTTCAAAATTATCAATAATAAAATTTTCTTGCTTAGGACTACCTAAACCAACAAATAAGATTTCTGCGTTTGATTTATTAATTTTATCTAGTACAATATTGTGTGGTTCATAGCCAGAACATGTTCCAACAATATTTACATTTGGATATAAATTTTCTAATTCTAATTTTGCCTTTTCAGAAATACCTTCTTTTGAACCGTAAAGGAAAATTGGAGTATTGTAGTTACAAAATTTTTTACAGATGTCATTCATTAAATCTATCCCAGTAATTCTTGATTTTATTTTACCTTTTTTTAGTTTAGATGCTAATATTATACCAACACCGTCAGGTATTTGATAGTTTTGAGAATTAAAAATTGTTTTTAATTTGCTATTTTTATAGTTTCTTGTTATAATTTCAGGATTAATATTGACAATAAAATTTTTTATATTATTATTAAAGTCATTAAATATATTATTTATTAAGTTTTCTTGACTTGTAATACATACATCAAATCCTAAAATTTTTTCTTTATCCATTTATCCTCCCAATTTTTTATTAAATTTATATTTTAATTTTCTTTTAAAATTAGCTAGTGTCATACTATTTTCGGAAAGATCATCAAATTTTTTGTTAAAAGAATTAATTTCATTCTTTATACTGTTAATAGAATTATCAACATGATTAATAATACTATTATTAATATTTTGTTGTGTTAATAAATAATTACCTATAATAAATAAATTTTTTTGATGAGGTTGTCTAATATAAAATGAGAAATATTTTTTTAAAAGCGTATAAATATTAAAACTATTATAAAAAATATCATCATCATTTATGCTTTTAATATCATTATATAAATCTTGTAAATTTAACAAAGACGAAAAATTTAGTTTTTCTAATTCATTGTAATATAAATTTGAAACTGTATTAGAAGAAAATTCTTCTTTAAAATAATTATAAAAGGTTTTATCATAAGTACCATTATATATTTGGCTAATTTGTTCTTTTAATTTATTTAATGAAATATTAGGAAGATTTTTATTTGTGAAATTTTCATATTTTATATAATGATATATATTAGAATCTACCATACCAGAAATTTTATTGTAACCTATTAATAATATTGGCATACCCATGGAAATGGCCTCCATTGCCACTCTCCCTATGCCCATTATCCCATTAAAATTTTTCGAGAGTTTTTGTGATAAATTATCACAGTGACCTTCTAAAAAAACTTTTTTATTTAAATTATTTTCTGATATATATTGTTGTAAATAATTCTTGTTAGTACCATCACCGAAAATATGTAATTCATTAATGTCGATTGAATTTAATATTTTAAGCAATAGTTTTATTGAACTAATTTTATCATCGTCTAATCTTGATACTAATGCCCAAGATTTATTGCTAGACATTTGGGCAGTGCCAAATTTATTTAAGTCAATTGAATTTGGTAAAAAAGTTATTTTGTTTTTATCAAATACAATGTTTTTAAAAATTTCATCACCTTCAGATGATACGCAGAAAATTTTATCCACTTCATAATCTAATAAAAGATTAAATAACAAGGTATCATTTATTTCACATGTAAAATTATATGAACTAATGCCCTGATAAGTATAAACAACTGGTATCTTACAAATTTTGGCTGCAAACACAGCAGGGAAAAAAGAATAAAATGGGTGAACATGGATAATATCAATATTATTTTCTTGTATTATCTGTATTAGATTATCCACATCTTCACAAAATTGATTAATAGTACAGTAATTTGAAAAGTGAAAATTAGTATATATATTTGGTAAATTCCATTTTGTATCATAATTTTTAACTGCAAAGAAAAATGTGATTTTTCCCTTGAGATTTTGAAACATGGTATTTATTTGAGTTTCAAGACCACCATTTAAAAAATTTTCACTTACTATTAGTAAATTCATAAATATTAATCTCCTTATTATTCATATTTTTCTATTAGGTCAATAATAATTTTTGCTTTTTGTTCCCAAGTATTTTCTAATGCTTCATCATTTAATAAGTTAAAATAAGAAACATTATGTTCTTTATTTAGAATAAGAGCTTTATCAACTAATTGAATAAACTCATTTTTATCTTTAGCAATCATAACTGACTTATATTTTTTACATTCTTTCATTGCTGTTGTTACAATAGGTTTCCCTAGAGCCATATATTCAAATAATTTTAAAGGGGATGTTGCTTGTGTAATATCATTAATCAAAAATGGTATTGTACATACATCAAAATGACTTGCATAATTAGGAAGAATGTCATAATTTTTAGGACCTAGAAAATATATGTTAGAAAATTCAGTTATAGATGAATTATTAAAAGAATCATCATATTTAATTCCTAAAAGTACAATATTATAATTTGGCCTTTCTTTGGCTAAATTCTTTATAAGCTCATAATCGAACCAACTTGCAAGGGCACCATAGTAACCTATAATTGGTTTTTTACTGTTAAGAATATTAATGAAAGAATCTTCAAATTCAAATTTATCATTTATATTTTTAAAATGCTCATAATCTACGCCATTACATGAAAACGCTAATTTTTTTGAACCTCTTTTAGACACAACATCTTTTTGTAGTTCATCTGCTGTAACAATTACAAAAATATTTTCAGTATCTGTTAACATATATTCATATTTATCTTTAATATTAGCTGGTAATTCTTTTGTACCAACTATTTCAGGACTTAAGTCATCTATATATTCATATATAATCTTAAACCCATCTGTAATATAATTTTTAAGATCACCTAAAGATAATGTACAATCTGTTGAATAAAATTGTATGTATTTTGGTTTTTTAATAAGCTTTATTTTTTTAAAAAACATTTTCCTTAATGGAATATTATTAAAGTTAATCAAATATAAATTATCTTTTATTTTTTTAAAATTTTTAACATCATCTGTAATTGTTGTAATTTCATAAAAAACTAAGCATCTATTATCAGCAAGATTCTTAGATATATGCTGTGGCCTTTGAAATAATGGAACATTCCATCCAAATGAACTTCTCCAAATTATAATTCGATCATAATTTCCATTTAATATATTATCAAAAATTTTAGAATATTTATGATAATTTAGGTATATGTTGATATATGACATAAAATCTACTCTAGATAGATATTTCCATTTAATATATTTGTATATTTTCTTTACTGTTGCAAATATTCCATCTTTTTTAATCATTAAAAATGCTTTATTTATTTTATCCTTCATTAAAACTCCTTACTATTTTACATAATTAAATATTAAGTTTTTGTTTATTTTAGTCCATTTATTTAAAAAATATTCTCCTTTAGCTCTAATCAATTTGTCATGAGCTTCGGTTCCGCTTTTAGTTGTTTGGTGAGGAAGATGCCCTATTCCTAAATAAGAAGAATAATAAACTCCAAAACCAGCATGTCTAATTTTTAAAGATAAATCTGTATCTTCATAACAAGTTGGATCATAATTTTCATCAAAACCTTCTATCTTGTTAAATAAATCTTTTCTCATTATAAAACCACATGTAGCTAAATAGCCAATATCTTGTCTTGCAATTACATTTGGTGGCATAAATTTAAATTCATAAGAATCTACAACATTATAGGCAAATCCTTCTTTGTTAAACCAACCAGCGCCCCAACCAATAGCACCTATATTATTATTATTAACTAATAAATTAATATAATTATCTAACCAATATTTATTTAATATCCATTCATCACTATCTAAGAATAGAATATATTTTCCAGTTGCATTTTGTACACCTAAATTTCTACCAGATGAACATCCATTTTTTGTATTTCTTACCAGTGTTATTTTGTCAGTATAATTGTTTTGTAAAGTTTCATATGAGCCATCTGTACTCATATTATCAACAACAACAATTTGATAATTATATCTTTCCCTATAATAAAGTAAAGTATCAACATTTTTGAATATAACATTTTTATTATTGTAATTTAGCACAATTATTGATAAATTATTATAGGCTTCATTTTGTAATTTACTACTGTTTTCTGGGAATAAAACATCTAATATCATAGAACATCTACTATACCAATTATTATTGCTAATAAATACATCCCTCTTAGAAGTTTCATCTTTATTAGATATTGTAACATCAATGTTATTTATTTTATCAATCCAGTCTTCAGTTTTTTGACAAATAAAAGTTTTAGGATAATTTTGAATATCAGGTAAATTCGTAGCTAATATATATTTATCCATTGAAATATACTCAAATATTTTTAAAGGTGATACAAAATCTCCAATTTTACCAGGTTTAAAAGGCAAAAGTGCAAAGTCTGAATATTTTAGGTAAGCTGGTAATTGGTCTTGTCTTTTTATACCTAAAAAATGAACATTTGAAGGCATTTCTTCTTTTATATGCATTATAGGGGTATAATCACCTATTAGATTAATTGATATTTTTTCATTACTATTTGCAATACTTTTTATAATATCCCAGTCAAACCATTCTCCCCAAAGAGAACCATAATATAATAATGTTTTATTACCAGTTATTAAATCATATGGTTTTTCGTATTGCTTTCTTGGTTCAAATAATTCATCATCAACTGCATTTGCCAGGTAATAAACTGGTTTTGAAATAGTACAATATTTTTTTACATACTCTTCTGTTTGCTGTACCAATTTTTTTGAAGTTGAAATAATCATATCTGCATAATTTAACATTAATTTTAAAGTGTTTTCACTAAAAAATAAATTTCCTAGAGATGTTTCCCAATTATCAATATTTTCATAAACAATTTTGCATTTGTTTAAGATTGCAAGTCCTAAATATTTTTCAAATGTTTTAATAGGTGCCTCAAAAATAAAAATATCGTTTTCTTTTACATACTCTGAAATTTCATCATAATCGGCTTCCTTAACATATTTATGATATGTTGCCGGAATAGAGAGCATAGGAATATTTGTTTCAGAACATTCATAAGCATAAATATAATATACAGAATATCCCATCCTATTAAAAATTTTAGCAAATTGAGAACTCCTTTGACCGCCACCAACATCAAAATATGGAACAGTGCCAAAAATAAATATATTTTTTGTGGTTTTATATATGCAATCATTATTTTTTTGTAATAAATTTAAATCAAAATTTTTATATTTTTCATACATATCCACATAAACTTTGCCTTTAAATAATCTTATTTTTACTTGATACCAAACTGCATTACAAGTTCTTTTAAATCCATATTGTTTATAGTAATTTTTAGTTTTTTTAAAAGCTGTTTGAACTTTTTCCATATTATCCTCCTAATTATTTAACATTGTTTTTTCGTATTCTTCACAAATTTCTTTTGATGGTCCGATTTTTTTTATTTTACCATGATCGAGCCATACAACTCTATCACATAGACTTTTAATTTGGTTTAGAGAATGAGATACAAATAATACTGTAGTTCCTCCACCTATCATAGATCTCATTTTTGTTTCACTTTTTTGCTGAAAAGCAATATCTCCAACAGACAAAATCTCATCAACAATTAATATTTCTGGGTCTACAATTGTTGCAATTGAAAATGCAAGTCTTGCAACCATACCAGAAGAAAAGTTTCGAACAGGAACATCTAAGAAATCCTGAAGTTCTGAAAAAGAAACAATTTCATCAAATTTTTGTTCAATAAAATCCTTAGAATATCCTAAAACAGCACCATTTAAAAATATATTTTCACGAGCAGTTAGATCCATGTCAAATCCTGCACCAAGTTCAATCATAGGGCATATATTTCCACAAATTTCTACATTGCCTTTTGTAGGTTTCATAACTCCAGCAATTACTTTTAGCAATGTAGATTTTCCTGCACCATTACTACCTACAAAACCAATAACTTCACCCTTTTCTACTTCAAAACTCACATCTGATAAAGCCCAAAATTCACTTTTGGATTTTTTATTCTTTTTCCTTTTTAGAGATAAGGTGTCAATGAAAAATTGTTTTAATGAAAAATTTTTTTCTATTCCTAAATTAAATTTCATAGAAACATTATTTACTTTTATCATTAAGTTGCCTCCTATACGTAATATATAAATTTATCTTGATTTTTCTTAAATACTATTAATCCAATTGCCAAAAATAGTAAGGATGATATGCCACAAATAATAAATGAAAGTCCACTTGGCATTCTATGGTATAAAATAATTTCTCTAATGAACGTAATATAATAATATAAAGGATTAAGCTTAAAAATTATTTGTAATTTTTCAGAAATTATTGAAATATCATACATTATTGGTGTTAAATATGTCCATAGAGTAACAACTATCCCATAAATATAAAACATATCTCTTAAAAAAACAGAAATTGTAGATAAAATAAGACCGAATCCCAAAGTAAACATAAATAAACATATATACGCATAAGGTAAAATTAAATGATATATATTTATTCCAGTCCCTGTTGCAAAAATTACAATATATAAAGGTATAAGAGTAAGTAAAAAATTAATACCTACAAATAAGCATTTTGAAAAAAAAAAAATATATTTAGGTATATATATTTTATTAATTAGTGAAAAGTTTGCTACAACTGAACTCATAGATAAATTTGAGGCTTCACTAAAATAATTAAACATAACCAATCCACTTAAAACATAAACCAAATAATTTACTCCAGGAGTACTAAATTTAAACATTCTTGAAAAGACTAATGCAAGTACTGCCATATTTAAAACAGGATATAATAAACTCCATATAATTCCAAGAACAGACCTTTTATATTTTACTTTAAAATCACGTAATACAAGCTGACTAAGCAAAAATGAGTATTTTTTAAAATTTAAATATATATTTTTAAAATACATTATAACCTCCACAAGATACTTGAATTTTTGATATTATATAACATAAAAAGATATTTATCAACTATTAATAATTATATTATAATAATAAAATAAAACCTGATATTTAACTAAAAGTTTAAATTTTTTGGAATTAGTACATGAATCATTAAGGATAAATATATACAAAAGCCTAAACTGTTTAAAAGATTACCAGAGTAATATGCAACAAAAAACATCATGCAAGTTGTAATAAAACATATAAGCTCTATAAAATTTATGTTTTTAAATTTATTAAATAAATTTTTTAAAATCCAATAAATTAAAAATGCAAAATATGGTAAGAAAACTAAGATTGTACCTATAATGCCAATAGAATAAAATTGCATAATAAAATCTTTTTCAATATTAAAAATATTTTGCACCCTAGAATATGTTATACCAAATAAAATATCATATGGGTTATTATTAATCTCTATTACTCTTTCAACCATTGCTTGCTCTAAAAATCTATAATCTGATTTTTGGGGATTATTGCTTGTTATAATATTATACCAAAAATCAACATCATATTGATATGGATATCTATTTAATATAAAATTTTCATTAATATTAGCATTTTTATAATTTGATTTAATATAATTTATTTTATATTCTTTGGAATCAGTATTTTCTCCAACTGAAGAAGTATTTTGTGTTATATTTTGATTATCAGATATGTCTAATGATGCTTCAATTACTAATTCATTTTCAGAAAATCTTGAAAAAGTAGGGTTAAATGGTAATAAACAAATATAAAGTATTGCAAATGGAAGTAATATAAATAATGGCTTTATATGTTTTGTTAAAATTATATATGTAAAAAATATAAATAAAAATACAATTATTATTCCAAAAACAGCAACTTTTGTACCTAAAAATAGCATTGCAATTATGTTACATAAAAGTACAAAAAAATTAACTTTATTTTTATTTTGTAAATTCAATATAATGACAAATGGTAAGCATATTAAAAGAATAGCACTAATTTGATTTGCTGATTCAAATAATCCTTTTGATGATAAATCTTTATATGTAAATGAAGATTTGGTATTAAACCATTCAAAAAAATTAGCTTTAATTCTTACATCAGAATATGTTCCATATGAACATAAAAAAATGTTGCTGATAATGATTACAAGGCTAATAAATAATACGGCACTTTTAATTATTAAAAATATTTCTTTTTTTGATAGATTTGCCTTAAGTAAGCTATATATTAACAAAAAAGGACAAAGCATTTTTACAAAATATAAGATTTCATTAAGAATTGAATAATTGAAATTACCAGGAACTAAAGAAGAAAAATTTAAAGCATTTAAATGATGAAATACAAAATATATAATAAGTAATATTGGATAAAATAATAAAAAATATTTTTTTTTGTTTTTATTACTAATAAAATAATACATAAAAAAAGTTATTATAAAAAAAACTCTAATTAATGTAGAGAAAGAATTATAAAAATATTTTAATTCAAAAATAGGTTGTACTATTAAAAATAAAATTAAAAAATTTTTAATAGTACAATTCTTTTTCATAAAATCCTTAATTTTTTTTATCATTTTCTTCATTCCTTATTTTTAGAATATCTTTATAACCAATTGCTATAATAACAATAATCATTAAAGCAAAGGAAATTGCTTTGAATAAACCACTTTCCAAAAGTATTATTGCAAACATACCACATGTTGCACTTATGCCATATAAAATAAAAACGGCTTGTTTTTGAGAATATCCTTTTTTCATAATTTTGTGATGTAGATGTTCGCTATCTGCTTTAAGTATTCCTTTTAGTGATTTTGTTTTTACTAAACGCCTAACAATTGCAAGAGATGTATCAAGTAGAGGAATGGCAAAAACAAAAAGAGGAGCAATTAAAACTAATAAAGTATATGTTTTTGCTGTACCTATAATAGAAATAATTGATAGAGCATAACCTAAAAAATTAGAACCAGTATCTCCCATAAATGTCTTTGCAGGATTAAAATTAAATGGAAGGAAACCAACTAATGAACCTGCAAGTGCTGTGATAAGTAAAATAGAAATTAATGGTGAACCATTAAGAGCAAAAATCATAAGTAAAGAAAAACAAGATATTATTCCTATTCCAGCAGATAAACCATCTAAACCATCTATTAAATTTATTGCATTAGTAATTCCAATTATCCAAATAATAGTTATAATGCTTAAAGTTAGATTATTATTAATTGTTGTATTAAAATGAGATAATACGATAGGATCCATTTTTAAGCCAAAACATACTACAATAATTGCACTTAAAAGTTGTCCAAATAGTTTTACATAGGCAGGAATTCCTTTAAAATCATCCATAAAACAAAATAAGCTTAAAATAATAGTTCCTAGAAAAAAACCAATTATTTTTAACCCATAAGAATCTGGACCATCTAAAACCAAGGTCCCTTCCATACTCATTATAATTAGTAAATATATTGTTGATACAGTAAAACCTACTATAATGGCAATACCACCCAATCTTGGCATGGCAGTATTATGAATTTTACGCTTTTCTGTTGGAACATCTAAAGCACCAATTTTTTTTGAAAGCCTAATTGTATATGGTGTAATTACATAAGCTGTAACAAATGCAAGTAAAAAAGCTATTGCTATATCTCCCCACATGCTAAACACTCCTATTCTTAATTTCCGTAATAATTTTACTATTTATTTAGAATAAAGTCAATAAAAATAGTAACCATATATTTTTTATTGGTATTCAATTCTTCTTTGCTCTTCTTGACTTTTATATAGAAATAACATAAAATATAAAAAACTAAATATAAGGAGAAAAAATGGAAAAACATATTCTGTTAATAGTTAATCCAAATGCAGGAAAAGGAAAAGTTCAAAGAAAAATACCTAAAATAAAAGAGAATTTAAAGCGAATAGGATATGATGTTGATATTAGGAATACTGAGAAAAATTTCTCAGCAAGAGATATCATAAACACATATGATAAAAAGCCAGATATTATTATATGTTGTGGTGGAGACGGAACAGTAAATGACCTAGTTTCTGCAGTTATGAATTTAAATGATAGGCCAGAAATAAGTTTTATTCCATTAGGAACAATAAACGATTTTGCAAGAACAATAGGACTTTCAAGGAAGAGATATTTTTCACCAGACTTATTGAAAAAATATATAAGAAAAAAATCAGATATAGGTAAAATTAATGAAAAATATTTTACATACGTTGCCGCTTTTGGAATGTTTACAGCAGTATCATATGTAACAAGCCAAAGACTGAAAAAATGCTTTGGAAAACTAGCTTATTTTATGGTGGGTGTAAAATATTTATTTAAAATAAAAACTTATAAAATACAGCTTATTATTGATGGTGAAAAAACAGAAAAGGAATGTATTTATGGTTCTGTTAGTAATTCAAAATCAATAGGTGGATTTAAATGGTTTAGGAAAAGAGATATTGCAATAGATGACGGCAAATTTGAGGTACTATTAATAAATAAACCCAAACATAGAATTCAGTATATTAGCATTTTCCTAGATATTTTATTTAGAAGATATCAAAGTAAAAAATTTTTTTATAGACAGGGGAGTGATATAGTAATAAACTCAGATAAGTCATTATCATGGACTATTGATGGGGAATTTGGAGGAAGAGCAAATAAAACTAAAATAAAAAATTGTAAACAGGCAATAACATTTATTGTGCCAAAATAAGGAGGAAAATATGAATCAAATTATATCATTTTTTTTACCAGCTTTTTTTGCGGTATATATATTTCAAAAGATAAATAACAAGGAAATGAGTAATCAGGAGTGTATTATAAAATATTTTACGTTTGTACTAATAATTAATATTTTAAGTTATTTTGTGTCAATATATATTTTTGGAAAACCATATTTTATTTTTACTAATGTTTTTACATTAAAATATTTACTTCTATCTTTAATTGAAGGGGTAATAATTAGTTTTTTAGTAAGTTTTATTGAAAAAAATATAGAAATTAATATAAGGGTTGATAAAAATGAAAAATAAAAAGCAAACAATAACTGCACTAATAATCTTAATGTTATCTTCTGTAATAATTATTGCAGCAATTTATTATACAAGAAATTATGCTGAGCAAACATTTGATACAATACTTTATCATTTAGTAAGAGGATTAGAAAAGTCAAATACTGAAGTCGTTTGGAAGGCTATAAAGGAATGTTTCTTTGCGGTAATAATATTATTTGTAATATTATGTATTCCATTTACAAAATTTACTCGTAGTAAATTTTCCATAGATATTATGTATAAAAATAAGAAAAAAAGTCTTCAAGTATATCCTAATAAAATATTATTAAATCATAAAATAAAATATGCATTAATAATTTTATTAGTAAGTATATTATTTGGATTGGACAAAATCGGGGTATATACTTATATTAAAAACCAATCAATAAGAAGTAGTATCTTTGAGGATGAATATGTTTCAAGCGAAGATGTTAAAATAACTTTTCCAGAAGAAAAAAGAAATCTAATATATATTTTTTTAGAATCAATGGAAACAACTATAATGTCAAAGGAAAATGGTGGCAGTTGGGAATATTCGATTATTCCAGAATTAGAAAAGCTTGCTATGGAAAATATTAATTTTTCTAATACTGAAAAATTAGGAGGAGCAATGCAAGTATCTGGTACAGGATGGACAGTTGCTGGTATGGTAGCTCAGACATCAGGGGTACCATTAAAAATAGATATAACCGCAAATTCTTATACAGGATATTCATCATTTTTACCTGGTGTTTATTCACTAGGAGATATCCTTGAAAAAGAAGGATATAATTTAGAATTAATGGTTGGCTCTGATTCTTCTTTTGGGGGAAGAAGAGATTATTTTACAGTACATGGTAATTATAAAATATTCGATTTATATACTGCTATTGAGGAAGGTAAAATGACAAAGGAAGACGAAGTATGGTGGGGCTATGATGATGATGATTTATTTGATTGGGCTAAGGATGAAATATTAGATTTGGCAAGTCAAGATAAACCATTTAATTTTGTAATGCTAACTGCAGATACTCATTTTTATGATGGATATTTAAGTGAAAATGCAGAAAATATATATAATACAAGATATGAAAATGTTTTTGCATATTCATCAAAATCAGTTTATAACTTTATAGAGTGGATTAAGGAACAAGATTTTTATGATAATACTACCATTGTTATAGTTGGTGATCATATTGGTATGCAAACTGAGTTTTATGAGGAAAGATTAGAAGAAGGGTATACAAGAACAATTTATAATACATTTATAAATTCTGCAATTGAAGAGCAAAACAGTAAAAATAGACAATTTTCAACATTAGATATGTTCCCAACTGTGCTTGCAAGTATTGGAGCTGAAATAGAAGGAGAAAGATTAGGATTAGGAACAAATCTTTTCTCTGGAGTGCCAACATTAATAGAAAAATATGGATATGAATATGTTAACAATGAATTATCAAAGAGATCAAATTTTTATAATATATATTTATTACAAGAAAATTATCTAGAAATGATATCAAACAGTATTGAAGATAATAGTGTAAATGAAGCTGAATAGAAATTAATTATATTTTAATAGATATATAGGAGGAAATATGCAAAAAAAAATAAGTGCTGAAGAAATAAAAAAGATATGCGGTGGAGATTTAGTTACAAATAATAAAAACAATAAAGTAGATAATTTTTTAATTGATTCTAGGGAGATCTCACAAGGTGATTGTTATATTGCTATAAAAGGTGAAAAATATAATGGAAATCAATTTTTAGAACAAGCGCTTGAAAAAGGTGCAACAGTATGCATAGTTGATGAGTTCCCTCCAAAAAGTATAATTAAACAATATAATGATAAGTCAATAATAAAAGTAGAAAATACTGTAATTGCAATACAAGAAATTGCAAAATACAAAAGAGGTTTATATAATATTCCTATTGTTGCAGTCACAGGAAGTGTTGGAAAAACAAGTACAAAGGATATAATAGCAAGTGTATTAAGCCAGAAATATAATGTCTTAAAAACAGAAGGGAATTTTAACAACCATATAGGTTTGCCAATGACATTGCTAAAATTAAAAGAACATACAGCAGTTGTGGTTGAAATGGGAATGAATCATTTTAATGAGATAAGTGTATTGACAAAGATTGCAAAACCAACAATTGCAGTTATTACAAATATAGGAACTTCACATATTGGAAATTTAGGATCAAGAGAAAATATATTAAAAGCAAAATTAGAAATATTAGAAGGATTACAACAAAATGGTAAAATTGTAATTAATAATGATAATGATTTATTACACAATTGGGCACAAACTGTGGATAAGAAAAATATTTTAACATATGGTATTGAAAATAAAAATAATTTTTCCGCTATAAATATTACAGAAAGTAATAATGAGACAAAATATGAAATAGATATTGAAGGGATAAAATATCATGTACATGTACCAGTAGTGGGTAAGCATTTTGTATATAATAGTTTGTGTGCATTTGCAGTGGGCGAAGCATTAAATATTGAACCTGAAAAAATAATTAAGGGAATTAGAGAATTTAAATTAACAAATAAAAGAATGGATTTTACAAAAATAAAAAATAATGTAGTGGTTTTAGCTGATTACTACAACGCAAGTTATGATTCAATGAAATCTGCATTAGAAGTAGTAAAAAATTATAAAGCAAAAAGAAAAATTGCAGTATTAGGAGATATGCTAGAATTAGGGGAATTCTCTGAGGAATTACATAAAAATGTAGGAACTGAGGTATATAAATCTAAAATAGATATATTAATAACAGTTGGTAAATTGGCAAAAAATATCGCAGAACGAGCAAAAACTCTTGGAGTAAAAGAAATACATGAATGCACAAATAATAAAGATGCAGTGGCAGTATTAAAAAACATATTAAGGGAAGAAGATATAATTTTATTAAAGGCTTCCAATGCAATGAATTTTGGAGAAATATATAATGATTTAAAAAAAATGTAAAAAAATATTCTATATTTATAATATTAGTTCCCAATAAACTTATAGGAGGGAAATATGATTAATTTAGGCATTGTTTATGGTGGTATGTCAACCGAACATGATGTGTCTGTAATTTCTGAAAAATCAATTGCTGAAAATTTAAACAAAGGAAAATATAATATAAAGGAATTTTATATAACAAAGGAAGGAAAATGGACTAGTAAAGATGGTAAGATAATAGAAAATATAGTTGCATGTTTAAAATCATGTGATGTAATTTTCCCTGTACTACATGGGTTATTTGGTGAGGATGGAACTATTCAGGGATTATTAGAAATATTAAAAATACCATATGTAGGAAATAAAGTTCTATCATCTGCTATTGGTATGGATAAGGTTTATTCAAAAATTATTTTTGAAAAAGCAGGTTTATTACAGGCTAAATATGCTTATATAAAAAAGATAAAAGATAAATATATATGTGTTTTAGAAAATTTTGATGAAAAGGAACTTCCTTTAAAAGATATTTGCAAAAAAATTATTCAAAAAATTCAATTTCCAATGTTTGTAAAGCCATCAAATTCTGGATCTTCTGTTGGGATTAACAAAGCACATGATATTGAAGAATTAGAAGAATATATAAAATATGCGGGTACTTTTGACAATAAAATATTGGTTGAAGAAAGTATAAATGCTCAAGAAATAGAGTGCGCAGTATTGGGAAATGATGAGCCAAAGGCTTCTTATATTGGAGAAGTTATACCAGCTGATGAATTTTATAGCTATGATGCTAAATATAATAATATAGAATCAAAGACACAAATTCCTGCAAATATTCCAGAGGATATATCAAACACTATTAGGAAATTAGCAATAAAAGCATATAAAGCTTTAGATTGCAAAGGATTAGCAAGAGTAGATTTTTTTGTAGAAAGAGAAACACAACAAATATACATAAATGAAATAAATACTATGCCAGGATTTACAAGTATTAGTATGTATCCAAAACTATGGGAATATACAGGAATTAAGTATAATGAACTACTTGATGAATTAATAAATTTAGCTTTAAACAAATAGATATGTAATAATTAATCAAATTAAAAATACATTATGATGATATTAGGAGATAAATATATGGAATTAGAACAAATAAAAAATGAAATAAAAAATAGATTGTCTGAAAAAAGATTTTATCATTCAATATGTGTGATGGAAAAATGCGAAGAACTTGCAACTAAATATGGAGTTAATGTTGATGATGCAAAAAAAATAGGAATTTCTCATGATATAGCTAAGGAACTTACTGACAAAGAAAAAATTAAATATTGCGAAAATAATAATATAATTATAGATGAAATTGAGAAAAAAAATATTTCATTACTACATGCAAAAATTGGCGCAGATATGGTAAAAAAATTATTTAATTTTAATGATGCAATGTGTATGGCAATTAGAACACATACAACTGGATTGCCTAGAATGGATATGTTATCTAAAGTATTATTTATAGCAGATAGAATAAGTAAGGATAGAAATATTCCTGATATAGATTTTATAAATGATTTATTAGAAGAAGATATAGATAAAGCAATATTATATATTTTAGATAGTAAAATAAAATTGCAAATAAAAAAACAAGCTAATATACATATAAATACCATAATAACAAGAAATTATTTATTAGAGGGAGAATAAAAAATGAGATTTATACATATTGCTGATGTACACTTAGATACACCGTTTTCGTTTTTAGCTGAAAGAGATAATTTAGGAGCTATAAGAAGGCTAGAGCAAAGACAAATTTTTAAAAAAGTAATAGATTATATAATAAATGAAAAAATTCCATATTTATTTATAGCTGGTGACTTATACGATCATAGCTATGTAAAAAAAACCACAATTGAATATATAAATAATTTATTTAAGGAAATACCAGATACAAAAATTTTTATATCTCCAGGAAATCATGATCCTATTTTAAAAAATTCATATTATAATAATTTTGAATGGAATGCAAATGTTTATATTTTTAATTCTCAAATAAAATGTTATGAATTTGATGATGTTGATATTTATGGATATGGATTTGATGAATTTTATTGTAATAGTTTTAATTTAGATGATATTAAGATAAAAAATAAAAATAAAATTAATATTTTAGTTGTTCATGGTGATATTGATGGAAGCAAAAATGTAGATAATTTATATAATCCGATAAATAAAATAGAATTGCAAAATAAAAAATTTGATTATGTAGCAATGGGGCATATACATAAAAGGCAAATAATTAGTCAAAATATTGTTTACCCTGGTTCACTTGTGTCATTGGGTTTTGACGAAC
>CALXUH010000092.1 GCA_944391645.1 uncultured Clostridia bacterium
ATTCCTATTGTTTCTCCTGATTTTATTTTTAAATTAATATTTTTTAAACAAAGTTTATTTTTATCTCTTACATAACTAAAGTTTACATTTTTAAACTCAATTGACCCGTCTTTTACTTTCATTATTGGATTCTTTTTATTTTTAAGTGCAGGTTCTTCTTTTAAAATTTCAACAATTCTTTCTGCTGAAGATAAAGATATTGTAAGCATTACTAATACAACAGACATCATCATTAAGCTTGTAAGAATTTGCATTGCATATGTAATTAAACTCATTAATTGACCTGTTGTTAAAGTACCATTACCTACAATAAGTCTTGCTCCAAACCATGATATTAATAATAGTCCCGCATATGCAACTAGTTGCATTAAAGGTGAATTGTATGCAATTAATTTTTCAGCTTTTGTGAAATTATCATATATTTGCTGAGATACATTTTTAAATTTACCTTTTTCCTCTTCTTCTAACACATAAGATTTTACAACTCTAATACCTCTTACATTTTCCTGAACTACGTTATTTAATTTATCATATGTTCTAAATACTTTCTCAAATATTGGATGAGCATGTGTTGCAATAAAAAATAACCCTATTGCAAGTATTGGAGCTAATATTAAAAATATTAGAGCCAGTCTCATATTTATTGCAAAAGACATTATAAAAGAAAAAATTAATGTTAAAGGTGCTCTAAATGTAATTCTTGTAAGCATCTGATATGCTTGTTGCACATTAGTAACATCTGTTGTCATTCTTGTAATTATACTTGATGTTGAAAATTTATCTATATTTTCAAACGAATATTCTTGCACTTTATAGTACATATCATGTCTTAAGTTTTTTGCAAATCCTGTTGAAGCCTTAGCAGCAGATTTTCCTGCAAGTACACCAAATATTAATGATAGTGCAACTAATATAAGTAATATTAATCCATATTTATAAATAATCGGCATATTATTATCATAAATTCCATAATCTACTAAATTTGCCATTACAAATGGAATTAAAATTTCCATTATTACCTCTAAAGCAACCAATATTGGTGTCATAATTGTTTGTTTTTTATACTCTCTAATTGATTTTACAAGTGTTTTAATCATGTTTTCCCCTTTCATTTTTATAAATTTTATATAAAACACATTATTACCTTATATAAAAATTCCTTTATTTATATTGTCTACATTATTATATTTTTCAAATGTTCTTATTCCTTTGTATTTTTCTATTTCTACAGCTTTATTTTGTTTTAAAGATTCTTTCATATCTAAGATTCTTTGATTTTTTGAACCTCTAAAATATAAATTCAAACTTTTTTCTTCTATTTTAAATTTTCCATCTACTAAAACATCTATATTTTGTAATAGTTCATTTAACTTGTCATCTTTTTTAGACATTTCTTGTAATTTTTCGAATGTAAATCCCGTGTAGCACCATACATTTAATCCATTATTTTTACAAAATTTTGCAATTTCAGCACATGCTTCAGCTTGGAATATTGGATCTCCTCCTGATAAAGTTACCCCATGTTGATTTTTTATCATAATAATTTGTTGTTTTAAATCCTCAATATCAACTAAAAAACCTTTCTCAAAACTATGTGTTTCTGGGTTATGACACCCTTTACAGTTATGTAAGCAACCTTGTGTCCATATTACGGTTCTTATTCCTTCGCCATCCACAATGCTATCTGATTGAAGTTCTGCTGCTAATCTAATTTTCATTATATTTTATGTTTAACCCTATCCCTTTCTTCACATTTTTTTCCATTATTAAATCTATCCAAAGTACCAACTAGGTATCCTGTTATTCTTCTTATTCTTTCAAATTTGACATCATCTTCCTGTCTTCCGCATCCTGGGCATACATCTCCAATTACTCCTGTAAAGCCACATACTGGGTCTCTATCAACTGGATGATTAACAGCCCCATATCCAATTCCAGCTTCTTTCATCATTCTAATTACTTTTTCAAATGCTTCTACATTTTCTGTAGTATCACCATCTAATTCTATATATGAAATATGACCTGCATTTGTGAATGCATGATATGGTGCTTCTATTTTTATTTTATGCTCAACAGTTGTTTTATAATAAACTGGAACATGAAATGAATTTGTGTAATATTCTCTGTCAGTTACACCTTTAATTTTTCCATATATTGCCTTATCCATAGAAGTAAATCTACCTGATAATCCTTCTGCTGGTGTAGCAAGAAGTGTAAAATTTAAATTATATTTTTCAGAATACTCATCCAATTTTTTTCTCATGAAGCCTATTATTTCTAATCCCATTTTTTGAGCTTCTTCACTTTCCCCATGATGCTTTCCTGTTAAGGCTTTCAAACATTCTGCAAGTCCAATAAAACCTACAGATAATGTTCCATGCTTATAAATTTTACGTAACTTATCTCCTGGTTTTAATTTTTCACTATCTAACCAAACACATTGACCTAATAGGAATGGGAAATTATATATTCTCTTATTACATTGTATTTCAAATCTTTCTAATAATTGATCCTTTACTAATTCTAATTTTTCTTCAAGTTCTTTATAAAATCCTTGTATATCAGCTTTTTCATTATTTATGATACCATGTTTTATTCCTAATCTTGGCAAGTTAATAGAAGTAAATGATAAATTTCCTCTTCCTGCTGTTACAGCTTTATTTGGGTCAACATGGTTTCCTAGTACTCTTGTTATACATCCCATATATGCAACCTCTGTATTATAGTTATCTGATTTATAATACTCTAAATTAAATGGTGCATCTATAAATGAGAAATTTGGGAACAATCTTTTTGCAGAAACTTTACAAGCTAGTTTAAATAAATCATAATTCTTATCCTCTGGATTATAATTTACTCCTTCTTTTATTTTAAATATTGAAATAGGAAAAATTGGTGTTTCTCCTTTTCCTAGACCTTGCTCAGTTGCAAGTAAAAAATTCTTTATAACCATTCTTCCTTCTGGGCTAGTGTCTGTTCCAAAATTTACTGAAGAAAAAGGTACCTGTGCCCCTGCTCTTGAATGCATTGTATTTAAATTATGAATAAAAGCTTCCATTGCTTGGTAAGTAATTCTATTTGTTTTTTCCAATGCTTTATCGTATGCAAGCCTAAACATTCTTTTTAAATTTTCTGATTCTCTGCAATATACATCAAACATAGAAATATCAAACTCTATTGTTGTTAGTTTATCAATTTCCCTTGTTATTCCATTAATTGCAATAAATTTTATAAAATCTGTTAAATCCAAGAAGTCATAAACAGTTTGTTTAAACTGTTTTTTAAATGTTTTTAATACTCCTGGTGCCATGTAATAATCAAATGCTGGTATACTTTGCCCACCATGTTGATCATTTTGATTAGATTGAATTGCAATTGCTGCAAGTGCAGAATAAGACATTATATCATTTGGTTCTCTTAAAAAGCCATGTCCTGTTGAGAAACCATCCTCATATAATTTGTTTAAATCTATTTGGCAACATGTTGTTGTACCCATTGGTAAAAAATCCATATCATGAATATGTATGTCTCCACTATCATGTGCTTCTGCAAATTTTCTTTTCATTAAATATGATTTTGCAAATTCTTTTGAAACTGTACTACCATATTGTAACATTGTTCCCATTGCTGTATCACCA
>CALXUH010000093.1 GCA_944391645.1 uncultured Clostridia bacterium
GTTAATGGTATATTAAATATGATAAAAAATGAAAGGAAAAATAAAATGGAAGAATCAAAAGTATATTTTACAAAAGAGATAAACTCTGAAAGTTTAATCAAAATTTATGAATCCTTAGGAAGAAAACTAAATGGTAATGTAGCTGTAAAGATATCTACAGGAGAACCAGGTGGACATAATTTTTTGAATCCTAATTTAATAAAGGATTTAATAAAAAAATTAAATGGAACAATAGTAGAATGTAATACTGCATATGAAGGTAGGAGAAATAATACAAAGGAACACTGGAAAGCAATTAAGGAACATGGTTTTTTAGACATAGCAAAAGTTGATTTAATGGATGAGGAAGCAGATATGCCTATATTAGTAGAAAATGGATTCCATTTAAAAGAAAATTATGTAGGAACTCATCTAAAAAATTACAATTCAATGCTTATGTTATCACACTTTAAAGGTCATGCAATGGGTGGATTTGGTGGAGCTTTAAAAAACATGTCAATTGGGGTTAGTTCTTCAAGAGGGAAAGCATGGATTCACACTGCTGGAAAAACAAAAAATCCGGAAGAACTATGGGATAATTTACCGGAACAAGATTATTTTTTAGAGTCTATGGCAGATGCTTGCAAGAGTGTTATGGATTACATGAAAAGAGAAAATATTGTTTATATAAATGTTGCAAATAATTTATCAATTGATTGTGATTGTAGCTCAAATCCACATACACCAGAGATGGGAGATTTAGGAATTTTTGCTTCTGTTGACCCAGTAGCACTAGACCAAGCATGTTATGATGCAGTTGTAAATTCAGAGGATTTAGGGAAAAAAGCATTAATAGAAAGAATGAATTCTAGACATGGAACACATACTCTTGAAGCGGCAGAAAAATTAGGACTTGGAAATAGAAAATATAAAATTGTAAACATTTAAAATTAGAGGCAAATAATTAGTTGAAAATTATTTGCCTTTTATGATATAATCGAAAAAAGTTATTGAAATAATGATTTGTAGGAGGAAGATAATGAAAAAAGTATCACTAGTTATACCAATGTATTATGAAGAAGAAGTAGCAGAAGAATGTTATAATAGAGTTAAGAAGATGTTAAATTCTTTAGCAAATTATGAACATGAGATTATATTTATAAATGATGGAAGTAAAGATAAAACACTAGAAATATTAGAAACAATAGCTAATATGGATAAAAAGGTTAAAGTTGTTTCTTTTGCCAGAAATTTTGGACACCAATGTGCAGTAACTGCTGGATTAAAGTATGTAACAGGTGATGCTATTATTATAATAGATGCTGATATGCAAGACCCACCAGAACTTATTCCTGATATGCTTAAGTTGTGGGAACAAGGAAATGATGTAATATATGCAAAAAGAAAAAAAAGAGACGGGGAATCAGTATTTAAATTATTTACTGCAAAAATGTTCTACAAAATATTAAATGGATTATCAGATGTTGAAATACCTAAAGACACTGGAGATTTTAGGTTAGCAGATAAAAAAGTGGTAGATGTAATTAATTCACTTCCAGAACATAATAAATTCCTAAGAGGTCTGTTTAGTTGGGTAGGCTTTAAGCAAATACCATTTGAATATGAAAGGAAAGAAAGATTTGCTGGCAAAACAAAATATCCATTAAAAAAAATGTTGAAATTGGCTTCTGACCGGAATAATTAGTTTTTCAACAAAACCATTAAAAATAATTGGAGGAATAGGAATTGTAGCTATTATAATTTCTTTATTAGTTTTAATATATGCTATATTATCGTATATATTTAAGTGGAATAATTTAACTGCAGGATGGACTTCTATAATGGTTGCAATAACATTCTTTTCGGGGATACAGCTATTATCAATATGGATAATGTCTGAATATATTGCAAGAATATATGATGAATCAAAGGGTAGACCACAATATATAATTGATAAAAAAATAAATATAAATTAAAACTAAGGAGAATAAATTGAAAACAATTTTAAAAAAAAATATATTAATTATATTATTATTGTTTTTAGCAGTGTCTGCTATTATAATACCAAAACAATTAAATAATTTAGATGAAATATGGAATTTTAATTTTGCTAGAAATATTGCCAATGATTTGTTGCCATATAAAGATTTTAATATGATACAGACACCGCTTCTACCTATAATATGTGGAATAATTCTTAAATTCACATATAATGAATTAATTATAATGAGAATAATTGCTATAGTATTAATTACAACAATATTTTTTATTGCATATAAAATATTAGAAATTTTAAAAGTTAACAAATTTATTATTAATATATTTATATTATCTATCTTTTTTTTACTTTACAAACATTTATGTATTGATTATAATTTTGGAGTATTACTTATTATACTTATTACAACTTATAGTGAACTTAAAAGAATATCAAATGGAGAAGAAATTTTACATTTAAACAAAAAAGATTTTATCTTAGGAATATTAGTTGGTACAAGTATTTTACTAAAACAAACAACAGGAATATGCTTATCTTTAATATTTATTTTTTATAAATTATTACATACATCAACAAAACAGGATTTCAAAAATGTTTTAAAAATAATATGTATAAGATTATTAGGAGTATTAATTCCAATAATTTGTTTCCTAATATACCTAAATGTAAATAATATTTGGGAAGATTTCCTAGATTATACAGTTTATTCTTTAAAAACATTTACAAACAAAATTTCATATATATATTTAATTACAGGTAATTATGGAATTATTATTTCCATACTAAGTATAGTAGTACCATTGACAATTATTATTATGTATTTTATTTCTGTATGTAAAACACCTAAAACAAGTGAGCAAAAAAATATATTTATTCTATTCTGTTTTAGTGTAGCATCATTTATTGTTGTATATCCAATTGCAGATAGTATTCATTTCTTAATAGGAAGTTTTCCTTGTATGATATCTACAACATATATATTATGGTTAGTTGTAAAAGAAAGAATAATAAATGAAAAGAACAAAAAAATTATATATGGAATTAAAAATTTTATAATGAGTTTTTCTACAATAAGTATATTATTAATAAGTATTCTTAGTACGATAATTATAACTAGATACCTTGTAATTTGCAAAAATTATAAGGAATTAAATCATTTTACATATATACCAGCTTCAAGTGAAAAAATATTAAAAATAAATAGCTTTATAGAGCAACAAAATAAAGAAGGAAAAGATGTTTATATATTAGATGCCACAGCGGCAATATATATGATACAGATGGATAAATATAATAAAGATTTTGATATGTTTTTAAAAGGAAATCTAGGTTCGAAAGGTGAAGATGGTCAAATTGAAAAATTAGATAAATTAAAAAATGCAATAATACTAATAATGAATGAAGAAGAAAAAAGAAACTGGCAGAATCCAGAGAAAGTAAGAACATATATAATAAATAATTGGGAAAAAATTGATGAAATAGAAAATTTTGATATATATATAAATAACTAATATTAGAAATTGAGAAATATATTGTTTTTAGCTGTAGCTAGTGCTATAATTCCTAAAGAATTAAACAATTTAGACGAATTATGGAATTATAACTTCGCAAGAAATATTGCAGATGGATTATTGCCATATAAAGATTTTAATATTGTACAAATGCCACTTCTTCCAATAATATGTGGAACAATATTAAAATTAACTTTCAATGAATTAATAGTAATGAGAATTCTGGCAGTATTTCTAATTACAGCAATTTTGTATGTTACATATAAAATAATGGAAAAATTAAAAATCAATCAATATATTTGTAATATATTGATAATAGGTATATACCTATTGATGTATGAACATTTTTGTATAGACTACAATTTTGCAATATTATTAATAATATTAATTACAATATATTGTGAAATTAAAAAGATAACAAATGGAAAAGAAATTTTAGAAGTAAATAAAAATGACTTTTTTCTTGGTATATTAGTTGGTACAAGTATATTATTCAAACAAACAACAGAGCTTTTTGTATCTATAATATTTATATTTTATAAATTATTACTTGCATCAAATAAAAAAGAATATATAAAAGCTTTTAAAATAATAGTTACAAGATTACTAGGAGTACTAATACCAGTAATTTTATTTGCTATTTATTTAAGCGTTAATAATATTTGGTACGATTTTTTAGATTATGCTGTATATTCAATAAAAACATTTTCAAATAAAATTTCATATTTGAATTTAATAAAAGGAAATTATGGAATTGTAATTGCATTATTAAGTATATTAGTACCATTTGTAATTATTGTGATGTATATTATATCTGTTTGTAAAAAAATACAAACAGAAGAACAAAAAAATATTTTTACTTTATTTGCATATAGTGTAGCATCATTTATAGTGGTGTATCCAATATCTGATAGTATTCATTTTTTAATAGGTGCTTTTCCTACTTTAATAGCTATTACATATTTAGTTTGGATAATTATTAAACATATAATACATAATGCTAAATTTATATATGGAATAAAATGTTTTGCAAAAAGTATAGCTTATATGAGCACTTTTATTATAATTATTTATTCATTTATAGTTTTAATACAGTATATTAGTACTTGTGGTCAATATACAAAGCTTAATCATTTTAAATATATACCCGCTTCTAGTGAAAACATACAAAAAATAGGAAACTTTATATTAGAACAAAACCAAAAAGGAAAAGAAGTTTATATATTAGATGCAACTGCTTCAATCTATATGATACCATTAGATAAATATAACAAAGATTATGATATGTTTTTAAAAGGAAATATAGGAGCAAAAGGTGAACAGGGGCAAATTGAAAAACTAGAAAATGCAAAAAATACAATAGTATTAATTATGAATGAAAATTATAGAAGAAATTGGCAAAACCCTGAGCAAGTAAGGGAGTATATAATAAATAATTGGACAAAGGTTGGGCAAATAGAAAATTTTGATGTGTATGAAAAACATTAGGAGAAAATAGATGAATAGTGAAATAAAAATAAAAATCAAAATTAAATATTACATATTTAATTTATTGGAAATATTAGTATTTCCAATAATATGTTATATTCTTCTTGAAAAAATAAAGTTTGGAAATATTGTAAATTATATTGAAACATTAAATATGGTAATTACAGATGCTCCTCAATATATTTTAATATCATACATAATTATTGTAGGTGTAGTACTAATTATTAGAAGTATTACAAAAAATAATTTTATTTGTAATTTAATATTAACTATTTTACTTACATGTATTACTTTGGTGTCTTTTTACAAATATAATGCATTAGAACAGCCTTTTATTCCGCATGATATTTTATTGGTTAGAAATCTAAATCAAATTACAGAATTTGGATTTACGGGAATTACTTTTTCTATGTTTACTTCAATAATCGGAATAATTGTGCTTTTAATTTTAGATTTTTATATAAATAAAAAAATTAAAGATAAAATTAATGTAAATATAGTAACAAGACTTATTACTTTTATTATAGGAATTGTAATAATGTATTTTACTTGCATATCTTCAAATAGATATATTAATTTCAACATCAAAAATGATAATGGTGATAATTTTGCTTGGATGGGAGCAAATGCAGTATTCTTTATGCATCTAGGAGATTTTTATAATCCAGCACCACTTGAATATAATGAAGAAACTATAAATGCAATAAAAGAAGAATATGAAATTCAAGAGGTCTATGAAGAAGATAATAAACCAAATATAATACTAATAATGAATGAATCATATTCAGATATAACAAATCTCCAAAATACTACATTTTCATCTAATCCAATGGAAATAATTGATGAATTAAAAAAAGAGGAAAATTGTATAACAGGAGAGGTTATATCACCATCTTTGGGAGGAGGAACATCCCTTCCAGAATTTGAAGTATTAACAGGTTTAACTTCTTACTTTATAGAACAGCAAATATATCCATATACAAGTTATATTCATGATGATATGAATTCTATTGTACGAATTTTTAACGAAAATAATTATACAACAATTGGAATTCATACAAATACTAGAACTTTTTACAATAGGTATAAAATATACAAATATTTAGGCTTTGAAAAAACAATATTTGAAGAAGATATAGAAAATCCTGAATATAAGGGGAAATATATATCTGACAATGAAACAGCAGACCAAATAATAAATGCTTATGAAAACAATGAGGGAAAAAAATTTATATTTGCTGTAACTATGCAAAACCATATGCCATACAAAAACAAAAAATATGATGAATATGACATTGAAGTAAAATCAGATTTACTTTCAAATTCAGAAATTAATGAATTAAAAAACTATACACAAGGTGTAGTAGATGCAAATAAAATGTACAAAAAACTGGTAGATTATTTAAAAGAAAAAAAAGAACCAACTATATTAATAATGTTTGGAGACCACTTACCACTACTAGGAGATAGCTATGCATCCACATACAAAAAGAACAATTTATCATATTTAGAATATTATTCTACACCTTATATAGTATGGGCAAATTATGATATTACAAACGAAAGCATACCAAAAACTTTAGGCACCTCAAATTTAGGCTTAAAAATGCTTGATTTAGCAAATATTAATACTCCATGGTATTTAATGCCTTTTAAGGAACTGTATGAAAAATATCCTGCAATTAATAATAAAATTATTTTAAATGAACAAGGAAATATAATTACAAAACCCAAAACAGAAGACCAAGAATTAATTATTAATTGTAGAGTATTACAATATGACTTGTTAATAAAGAAAAAATATATAAATATTAATAATTAGGAGGCTTAGATTTTGAAAAAGTTAGTTTTAATTGATGGAAATAGTATAATAAACAGAGCATTTTATGGAATTATGGGGAGCAAAATGCTTATGACAGAAGATCGGAACATATACAAATGCAGTATATGGTTTCCTTACAATACTTTTTAGAATATTGGAAGATATAAACCCAGAATATATGGCAATTGCTTTCGACTTAAGTGCACCAACTAATAGACATAAACTTTATGATGGCTATAAAGCAAATCGTCATAAAATGCCAGATGAATTAGCAAGTCAGATGCCAATTTTAAAAGATATTTTAAAGGCTATGAATATCGAGATAATTGAAAAAGAAGGTTATGAAGCAGATGATATTCTAGGAACTTTGGCAAAATGGGGACAAGCTCAAAAATTAGATGTAACAATAGTTACAGGAGATAGAGATAGTTTTCAATTAATTGATAGACATATAAATGTAAGAATTCCTAGAACTAAAGCACGGAAAAACTGAAACAGAAGATTATAATGTCAAAAAAATAAAAGAAGAATATGGAGTAAATCCTAAAGATTTAATTGAGGTTAAAGGATTAGCTGGAGATACATCAGACAATATTCCAGGAGTTTCTGGAGTTGGAGAAAAAACAGCGATTAATTTAATAAAAGATTATAAAAATATAGAAGGAGTTTATCAAAATATTGATAAAATAAAAGGAAAATTAAAAGAAAAACTTGAAAAAGATAGAGACAATGCTTTTCTTTCTAGAACACTTGGAACTATTAATATAGATGCACCTATTGAAAAGAATTTAGAAAAATTTTTAATAGAAGAATGGAATAAAGAAAAAGTTTTAGAAAAATTTAAAAAGCTAAAATTTCAACGTTTTATTGACAGATTTAATTTAAATAATACAGATATACAAGCTACAAATAATAATACAAATATTGAATATGAAAAAATAGAAGATGAGGAAAAAATTAATTTTATAAAAAACGAAATTTTAAAAAGTAAAAATATATTTTACTTTTTAAATACAAAAGAATCCACTGAGGGGCTTGTTTTAGATAAAATAGCAACAGGCATATATATTTTTTCTAGAAAAGACAATAAAGCATATCTTATAGAAAATGTTCAATTATTTAAAGAAATATTTGAATCAAAAGAAATACTAAAAGTTGGATATAAGCAAAAAGAAGATTATATATTATTAAAACAGGCAGGGATTAATTCTGCTAATATGATGTTTGATATAGAAATTGCAGGATATATATTAAATTCGACTATTACAAAATATACTATAGAATACTTAGCTAATGCGTATTTGCGGATTTGATATAGACGAATATTTAAAATCAAATCATAATGACTGCACTCAACAATTAAGTTTGTTTACACAAAATGAAGATAATGATGATATAAGACCATATGTATATGTTTATTCAATTAGTCAATTATATAATGTATTAACAAAAAAAATGATAGAAACAGCAACAATTAATTTATTTAACGAAATTGAAATGCCTTTAATAGAAGTACTTGCCAATATGCAATATGTTGGAATATATGTTGATAAAGGTGAATTAGAAAAATTCGGGGATGAACTTAAAGAAAAAATAGTAATATTAACAAATGAAATATATGAATTAGCAGAAATAGAGTTTAATATAAATTCAACAAAACAATTGGGAGAAGTCTTGTTTGAAAAATTAAAACTACCTGTTATAAAGAAAACTAAAACAGGTTATTCAACAGATAGTGATGTCTTAGAAAAACTAAAAAAAATACATCCAATAATTGAAAAAATATTAGATTATAGACAATATGTAAAATTAAATTCAACATATGTAGAGGGAATTATTCCATATATTAATAAAAAAACTAATAGAATACATTCAAGTTTTCATCAAACTGTGACTGCAACAGGAAGAATAAGTTGCACAGAACCAAATCTTCAGAACATACCTACAAGATTTGAACTAGGTAAAAAATTAAGAAAAGTTTTCAAGCCAGAAAATGAATGTGTATATATAGATGCTGATTATTCTCAAATTGAACTTAGAGTTTTAGCACACATATCTGGAGATCAAAATATGATAACAGCATTTAAGAATGGAGAAGACATACATGCAGAAGCAGCTTCCAAAGTTCTTAATATACCAATTGAAGAGGTAACTAAAGAAGAAAGAACAAAAGCAAAAGCTATAAATTTTGGTATAGTATATGGAATAAGTGATTTCGGATTAGCAGAACAAATAGGAGTATCAAGAAAAGAAGCAAAGCAATATATAGAACAATATTTAAACAAATATGAAGGAATAAGAAATTTCATGAATATAATAGTTGAACAAGCAAAAGAAAATGGATATGTTGAAACATTATATCATAGAAGAAGGTATGTTCCTGAATTAAAATCAAATAATTATATGGTAAGACAATTTGGAAGTAGAATAGCTATGAACACCCCTATTCAAGGAACCGCTGCTGACATTATGAAAATAGCTATGATAAATATATATAAAAAATTAAATAATATGAAATCAAAGCTTATTTTACAAGTACATGACGAATTGTTAGTAGAAACTTATCCTGAAGAAAAAGAAAAAGTTAAGGAAATATTAAAAAGTGAAATGGAGAATGTTATAAAATTACAAGTACCGCTAATTGCTGATTTGTCAGAAGGGCAAAATTGGCTTGAAGCAAAATAAAGGAGGAATAATATGTCAATTTTAGTTACAGGTGGAGCAGGCTTTATAGGTAGTCATACAGTTGTTGAATTATTAGAAAGAAATGAAAAAATTGTTATAGTAGATAATTTTTGCAATAGTTCACCAAATGTTTTAGATAAAATAAGAGATATAACAAAAAAAGATATAAAATTTTATGAAGTAGATTTGTTAGATGAAAAAAATTTAGAAAAAGTGTTTAAAGAAAATGATATAGAAGCGGTAATACATTTTGCTGGCTTAAAAGCAGTAGGAGAATCTGTAGAACAACCTATAAAATATTATCATAATAACATTACAGGGACACTTATATTACTAAAGTTAATGCAAAAATATAATTGTGATAAAATAGTTTTTAGTTCTTCAGCAACTGTATATGGAAAACCAGAACATCTTCCAATAAAAGAGGATTTTCCACTGTCTACAACAAACCCATATGGAAGTACAAAACTTATGATAGAGCAAATTATTAAAGATGTATGTATATCAAATGAAAACTTTAGTGTTGCTATACTTAGATATTTTAATCCAATAGGGGCACATGAAAGTGGGCTAATTGGAGAGATGCCAAATGGAATTCCAAATAATATAATGCCATATATATTGAAAGTTGCAAATGGAGAATATAATACATTAACTATATTTGGAAATGATTATGATACACATGATGGAACAGGTGTAAGAGACTATATTCATGTGGTTGATTTAGCTAGAGGTCATTTAAAAGCACTAGATAAAATAAGAAAAGAAAAGGGAGTACAAATTTATAATTTGGGAACAGGTAAAGGATATTCTGTTTTAGATTTAGTTTATATGTTTGAAAAAGTAAATAAGGTTAAAATAAATTATAAAATAGGGCCAAGAAGACCAGGAGATATTTCAGCGTGTTATGCAGACGTTACTAAGGCAAAAGAAGAATTAGGATGGAAAGCTGAAAAAGGAATAGAAGAAATGTGTAAAGATGCATGGAGATTTATTATAAAACAATCAAAAAAATAAATAAAAATTATTTAATCGACATATTTCAACAAAAAATCCAAATTAAATATGTTACAATAGCTCTATGGGGGCGATTTGTATGATTTTAGATTTGCTCATAAAGATTAATAAAAATAAACTAAATAAAATGATTGAACAAGACGAAAAATATGAATACATCTTAAAGCAAAGCCAAAAATTGGATACATACATCACCGAAAAAACCATCAAATTAATAAACAAAAGAAAAGACGCATAGAAAAAAACAAATAAAAAAAAGAATTAATTGTAAAATGTGTGGTTTCATGGCTCTGCTATTAACTAAAATATTGGTTAACAGCAGAGCTGTGTTCATAATGATTTAAAAAAAATGTATACAATAATAAAAAAATATGATATATTATCTAAGAAAGTAATTTGAGGAGAAATTTTATGAAAGGACTAAATTGTATTTTAGAAAATTTTAAAATCAATATACAAGATTTAAAAAAAATTTCAGGACAAGAAGCTATAGATATAAAAAGCACAGACATAAAAAGTGAAAAAGATTATAAAGTATATAAATATATACCAATAAAAAATATTAATATAGTAATTACGAATTCATTAAGACTAGATGAACCAAATAAAAAGATAGAAAAATTAAATGAATTACAGTGTTTTTTAAACCAAAAAAATATAGAAGAATATAATGCATTAATAAATGCATTACAGGATACTACTATCGAGGATGTAAATGAAATAGAAAAGAACCAACAGGAATTTAAAAATGAATATCCTTGCAAAGTAAAATATGAAAATGACTATTTATGGCAAATATATTATATAAAAAGAAGTAATAAATATTATATGGTTGTACCAATTCAAGAAACTAAGCAGCAAACATTTATATATTTATTAAAGAAAAAAATAGAGAAAAGTAAAGATAAAATATATATTCCAATTTGTAATTTAGATTATGAAAATGAATTAATAGAAAATACTAAAATAGATAAATTAGAAAATTATTTGCTCTATTTTACAAATAATTGGCCTAGCATATATGAAGTACATAATGGAAGTAATAAATATATTGAAATTATTGGCAAACTTGAAATATATGAAGGAATTATAAGTGATTATAAATTACATTTTGAAGGAAAAGAAGAAATTAATGATTTTTATAATCTGATAGAAAATCTATTTAATTTACAGACAGAATTATCAAAATTTTTTAGTATTGAAATTATATTAGATGAAAATGCAAAAATGCATTTTTATTATAATGATAGTGAAATTACTGAAAATAATTTACAACAATTTTATAATGAGGAAATAAACAAAAACATAAAAAGTATTAGACAAATAGAGGAAATTCAAAAAGAGTTAACAAAAGAACAAAATGATTTAAATTTTGAAGAGAAAAAATTAAATGCAGATTTATTGAATAAACAAAGACAAATATCTACATTCTTAGAGTGTAAAAAAACAT
>CALXUH010000094.1 GCA_944391645.1 uncultured Clostridia bacterium
AAGATTATGTTCCAAAAATAAAAGCAGAAGCTTCAGCTGTAAAATCTTTAGGTCTTAATGCCCAACTAGTTACTAAAACCTCTCTTCCTTTTGATATCAAATCTGCAATATGCTTTCCAAACCAAGCCAAATTTCATCCAAGAAAATATGTTTTAGGGTTACTCCCTACTCTTAATAACGTAAATATATTTGAGCACTCCAAAGTAACAAATATTAAACACAACAATAATAGATTTACAGTATTTATAGATAATTATACTATTGATTGTAAATATCTAATTTTAACAACACATTATCCAATAAAAAATTTCCCTGGTATGTATTTTTTAAAAATGTATCAGGAGAAATCATATATAATTGCGGTGGATATCAATACTTCTCCCTTTGATGGAATGTATATATCAGCTGAAAATCCTGTTACATCTTTTAGAACAGTAAACAATTTACTTCTAGTGGGTGGTTCTGGTCATAAAACTGGTTCAAATAATATTGATTTAGATAAAAATTATATTAATCTAGAAAATTTCATAAAAAAGTTTTATCCAAATTCAAATGTATTATATAGGTGGTCAACTGAGGATTGTATCTCATTAGATAAAATTCCCTATATTGGTAAATTTTCAAATTTATTTAATAATATGTATGTCGCTACAGGTTATAAAAAATGGGGAATGACCACATCTCACGTTGCAGCTAAAATAATTTCAGATGATATTTTAGGTAAGGAAAATAAATATGCATCTATTTACTCTGCAACAAGACTTCATCCAATAAAGAATAGCAAGGCTTTTGGAGATATATTAAATCAAACTGCATATTCTTTAGCAATTAACAAAATTCGTAAACCTCAACTTGATTATAATCAAATTCAAAATGGTTGCGGTGGAATTGTCGATTATAATGGTAAAAAAATTGGTCTATATAAAGATTTAAATGGTAAAATGTATGCTGTAAAACCATATTGTTCACATTTAGGGTGTGAACTTTCTTGGAATAATTTAGAAAAGACTTGGGATTGTCCGTGCCATGGATCTAGGTTTGATTACACAGGTAAAATAATAACAGAACCAACAACAAAAAACTTAGAAAAAATTGAATTAGAATAAGCATAATTTTTGAAAAAATCTTGACCTATCGTTTTCTTTCATATAAAATAATAATATAATTTATTTTAGGAGATATACAAATGAAAGAAAATGAAATTGATTTTTATAGTAAAACTACTTTAAAATCTTATAATTTAGATGAAAGTATTCGTTACCAATTAAGTATGCTTGACTCCTTAGATGTATTTACGCGAAAGCATTCCGAAAACGTAGCCAATATTACTTGTAGGCTTTGTGAGAGGCTTAGACTTGGAAAAGATTATACAGTTTATTGTACTACATGTGCGTATTTACATGATGTTGGAAAACTTTTTATTCCTTCATCCATTTTACAAAAACAGGGTCCATTAACAGATGAGGAATTTGAAATTATGAAAACACACACTACCCTTGGATACAAAATGTGTATGGATGATTTAAAGTTAAGACCTTATGCAAATGGTGCATTATACCATCATGAGGCATTAAATGGGACAGGGTATCCAAATCATTTAACAAAAAAAGACATTCCTTTAGAAGGCCAAATTATCCGTGTTGCAGATGAATTTGATGCTATTGTTAGCAAAAGGCAATACAAATCACATATTGGAATAACAGATACATTGCGTTTACTTGTTAAAGAAGCACAGATTATCCCTAAATCTGTAGCCTTAAAATCTTTGGAAACCAATACTAGATTAGGAAAATTAAGTCCAAAAATAGTAAGAGCTTTATTTCACGTTGTTATTGAAGATACAGAATATGAAATAAGTTGTATTATGGATTACGTAAAATATATAAAAGAGCAAATAAAAAGACTTGAAGTAATTAAAAGTTATAATCTTAAAAGACAAAAAGCCAAATGTGAAAAACGAAAAAATTATTTTAAATCTGGAATGGAAGCTTTATTTGAAGGCGGAGAAAATGTAAATAACTTCATGTATGTTTTAGAGGAATATTCTGCAGTTTATTTAAAGAAAAAAGAACGCATTAATAATTTATTTAATGAAATTAAAGAAATAAAAAAATTGAGAGTATAATTTATATAAAAGCGCTTATAACAGTTCATTTTATTTTGTTATAAGCGCTTAAATTAGTTTATCTTGTTTTCTCTTAATTTATCTACAAAATATTTTAAATTTCTTAATAAATAATTAACATCTTCCTTTGTATTTTCATCACCTAATGTTATTCTTAAAGTTCCTTTACTATATTCATTTTGTAAGCCAATTGCTTTTAATACATGTGATGGGTTTGGGTTTCCAGTACTGCATGCGGAGCCTGCTGAAGCACAAATTCCTATAGAATCTAGATTTAGTAGTAATTCTTCTGCATCTATATCCTTAAAACTTACATTCACATTTCCAGGAAGTCTTTTATTTCTATGTCCATTTATTTGTACATTAGGTATTTTATTTTCTATTTCTGTAATTAAATATTCTCTTAAATATTTTAATTTTTTATTATACTCATCCAAATTATTTTCTGCTATTTGTATAGCTTTCCCCATTCCAACTATTCCTGCCACATTTTCGGTTCCAGCTCTTTTATCTTTTTCTTGATGACCACCATCTTGTATTTTTTGAAAATTAATTCCATTTTTTACATATAATGCGCCTACTCCTTTTGGTCCATAAAATTTATGAGCAGACATAGATAAACTATCTATATTCAATTTTTTAACATCAACTTTAATATTTCCAATTGCTTGAACTGCATCTGTATGGAAAATCAAATTATGCATTTTAGCTATTTTTCCTATCTCTTCAATAGGTTCAATAGTACCAATTTCATTATTTGCATACATTATTGTTACTAAAATAGTTGTATTAGTTATTGAATTTATTAGCTCGTTTAAATCTACAATTCCATCCTTATCTACATTTAAATAAGTTACTCTAAACCCTTCATTTTCTAATGTCCTACATGTGTTTATCACTGCTGGATGTTCTATTTTGCTTGTTATAATATGGTTTCCTTTATATTTATTTGCATATGCAATACCTTTTATTGCTAAATTATCACTTTCACTACCACATGATGTAAAATATATCTCATTTGGATTACAATTTATGGCATTTGCAACATATTGTCTTGCTTTTTCTTTAGCTTTATTAGCTCTTCTTCCTAATCCATATAGTGATGATGGATTTCCGTATTCAGTTATATAATATGGTATCATTTCTCTTAATACATCATCTCTAACAAAAGTTGTTGCACTATGATCAAAATATCTTATTTTATTCATTTATTCATTCACCTTATAAATAGTATATGCACAAATAAATATTTTGAAACATAATACTACTTTTAATTAGCATATGAATAACATTTTTTTATATATTGTAATATTTATATATCAGATGAATATATTTAATTTATAAAAACGTAATTATCTTTTGGTATTAAGAAAATTTTTCTATATGTATTGACTTTTTATATTTATTTTGTTATTATTTTAATGTTGTAGTTTGCGAAAGTAGCTCAGTTGGTAGAGTGCAACCTTGCCAAGGTTGATGTCGCGAGTTCGAGTCTCGTCTTTCGCTCCATATTTATGGCGACATAGCCAAGTGGTAAGGCACGAGTCTGCAAAACTCTGATTCCCCGGTTCAAATCCGGGTGTCGCCTCCAAAGCTGCAGAGAAGACTGCAGTTTGTTTATTGTTATTCCGATTGGGATAACAACAGTCTGTTGGATAGAAGAATCCAACAGCTAAGTAGTGCAAATTTGATTTTGCAAAGTTCAAAATTTATTTTGAAATATTTTAGTAACGGCGAGTGAACGGATGTTGGTTGTTAGGAACCACTATGCTTTATCATTTTTGCAAGAGCTACTTATCATGGTGAAAGCCAGTTGGTTTTCATCAAAAGTAGAGGAGATTTTTGTATCTTCTCTACTTTGTTATTAATATGCTTAGAGGGTTATTACATAATATTATAGAATACCACAAATAACCAAAGTTACTGAAAATACTCCTTTGTAAGGCAGTATTTTTTTATATTTGATACAAAATATCATAGATTATTATCTAATAATTATAGGAATTGAAATAAAATTGCAGTAATATTTTATAGGATGGGGACTTTGGGAATATATAAAAAACTACAAACTGAACCATCTTTTATACAAAATGGATTAAATGGATTCAGTTATGAAATAACGAATAAAAATATTAGTATAGCTATCGAAGATGTTTACAGATGTCATGAAAGATCTTGTAAAAGTTTAGTTAGTACATTTGTTTATTATGTATTAGAAAGTACAAGAGTATTTAAAATAAAAAATAATAAATACAATGTAATACAAGGAGATGTAATAAAAATTCCTCCAAACATAGAATTTGTCTATGTAGGTAAAATGAAATTACTTCTAATAATAAATCCAGCTTTTAATAAGAACAATGAAATAGAATGAGCATATAATGACTTATACATAGATTAATATAGTTACGATATTAATTTTGGGTGGCAAAATATTTGACAAATACAAAAAAAGATGTTATTATATATTTAGCTTAAGCAAATGTGTCATAGGTCGTATGAGACATATATGTAACTGGTATGTGTAACTGCAATTACACATGCTTTTTTTATGTTAAAAATAAAAAGCAGAAACAAACTGCAATTTGTTTCTACTTTCGACTATGTATGTAACCTAGTCTTTGTCATTCATCTTTTCATCTCTTAATTGATAGTTCTTGTCTTTTTCAGCAAGTAACATCTCAATTAATCGTAAGATTAAGTCGTATGATGACATAGTATGTGACCCCCTTTCCATCCTTGAGTAAGGATTGCCTTTCTGTCAATGAAAAGGTTGTTAACATATTACAATATTTTACAATAAAAAACAAGCAAGCATAATAAAAATTTATAATTAATTTATAGTATAAATAAAATTAAATTATCTGGTTGCATTAAATTTGCAATAAATTTAAACTATACAAGTCTGAAGCTATGCGAAAATAGAGGTTTTGAGGCTGGCTATTTTCTGGCTATCGCCTCCAATTTTAATAAGTTTAAACGGTTATTACATAAATGATATAAAATATCAATATAACTAAAATTACTAGAAATACTGTCTTTGAAAACAGTATTTTATTTTTATATTTAACACCAATATCATAGAATATTATAGCTATTACAATAAAATTACATTAATTTTATAATATTTATAAGGAAACTTTTAATAGGAAAAAATTATAGGAATTAAACAAGGAAATGAAATAGTAATAAAAGATATAGAAAATGGAGACAATTTAATTGAAGCAGAAACAGTATCAAATAATAGTAATATTAATACAATAGAGAAGTTGAAAATGCAAATTATAAATTTACACCTTCCTGTTGATACTAGCAATTTTTTCGTAAAAAAAGCAGAAATAGAATTAGATAAACTAATAAAAAGATAGATATGTTTATTCAATATTGAAAATCTAAAGAATAATATTGTTATAAAAATTAGACAGAGAATTTTACACTGTTTGAATAAAAAATACTAATTAACTCCAAATATGTTGACTTTTTTATTAAATGTGAGTATAATATGGAGAAACCACAAACGTGGTTTGCCAGTTAGTATGTAAAAAAACACACCTAACCGTCAAGTTACAGATGTGTTTTTTTATTGTCTATTTGCTTAAAATTATAACCAATATAATTAAGGCAAATACTATAATTGTTTCGACAACTAAGGCAAATTCTATAATTTATTTAATAAGAAATGATTTTACATACAATTTATTTATTATTGCAAATACACTAAGTTGTAACATTAAAATACTCCGTTTTACTTTATATTTACTAATTAATTCAATAAAATAATCTATAATACCTTTTCTATTTACTCTATTTCTACCCAAAATTTCTACTTCCATTATTACATCTGTTCCTAACCCAATTCTTATATTACCTATTTTTGTATTTTCCTCTATGGGAGCTTCAAAATAATCTTTATAATTTATATCTGTCCAAATATCTGATGTTTTATTTTTTTGTATTGGATACTTTGTATATTTTATTTTGTTTAACATTGTTTCTACATTTTTGTCTATACCCTTATATATTTTTATTCTTCTTTCGTTTATTTTTTTCCATGCTTCAAAATCGTTTTCTATACGTTCTTTTAAATCAACTAACTCATAATTTTTATATGTATATTCTATCAATTTTATTGAATCACTTGTTCTTATTTTTTTTGTGTCTGCTCCCAAAGCTACTACTATAATATTAAAATCATTTCTTAGCACTGATGTTACTAAACATCTTCCTGCGCCATTTGTAAATCCGGTTTTTACACCATTAACTCCTTCTAGGTTTCCGTAATAATTCATTGGTATTATTTATATTTTTTGCATATCCATTTATATATACTGTATGGTTCTGGGTTGACACAACCTTTGCAAATTCTTCTATATTTAGGGCATAATCTGCCATTAATGCAAGTTCATACGCTGTTGTATAATGCTCATTACTATCTAATCCATGTGGTGTTACAAAATGTGAATGACTTAATCCTAATTCCTTAGCTTTATTATTCATCATATTAGCAAATCCTTCAACACTACCACCCACACTTATTGCAATTTGAGTTGCAGCATCATTTCCAGAACATAAAAGTAATCCATATAGTAAATCCTCATATGTTATTTGGTCTCCCGTTTGTAATCCTAATCTTGATCCTCCAACTAATGCAGCAGTTCTTTCTACTGTTACTTTTTCCTTTAAATCATCAACATTTTCTAGCATTACTATTGCTGTCATTATCTTTGTAGTAGATGCCATTGGTACCTCTTTTTGCTCATCTTTTCCCCAAATTACAGTTTTACTTGTTCTATCTAATACAACAGCATACCTAGAACTTATTGTTAAATTTTCTAAATCCTTTGACTTATTTATCTCTTCTTGTAGCCATACATAATCTAATTCCTCATAATCTTCTTCATCTACGGCATAATTTATTATTGGTAGTTGTAAACATATTAAAAGAACAACTATAAATTTACTTATTTTTTTCATAAAAATCACCTCTATAATTTTATTTTATAAAGGTGATTTTATACCTATTTTATTCCATAAATGCTTTATAAGTTTTATATGCCTCATATATATCAAATTTGCTTGTAACTTCATATGGAGAATGCATAGAAAGTACTGGAACACCGCAATCAATTACATCTATTCCCTTATTTGCTAAAATATATGCAATTGTTCCTCCTCCTCCATTATCCACTTTTCCAAGTTCAGCAAATTGATATTTTATTCCATTTGTTTCTAATATATTTCTAATTTCTGCTACATATTCGGCACTGGCATCTGATGAACCAGATTTTCCCCTTGCTCCTGTATATTTATTTAATCCTATTCCATATCCTAAATATGATGCATTGTTTTTTTCTGAAACAGAAGCATATATTGGATCCAAGCCTGCATCCACATCTGAAGATAACATTCTTGAATTACAGAATACTTTTTCTAATGCATTAGGTCTATTACTGTTTGTTTTATTTAACAATTCCGCCACAAAAGTATCAAACACATGAGATTCCATTCCTGTATTTCCCATACTTCCTATTTCTTCTTTATCTGCTAATATACATACTGCTGTTTTTCTTGGTTTTTCAATATCTAAAATTCCTCTAAGAGCTGTGTAAGCACAAACTCTGTCATCCTGACCATATCCAGCAACCATGCTTCTATCAAAACCTAAAGTTTTTGCCTTAAATGCAGGAACTAATTCTAATTCTGAACTTATTAAGTCTTTTTCTACAATACCGTATTTTTCATTTAATAATTTTAAGATATTTAGTTTAATTCTTTCTTTAATTTTTTCTTCACCATATGGAATACTTCCAACTAATAAATTTAAGTCTTCTCCCTTTATTCCATCTTTTAGTTTTTTATCCATTTGCTCTATAGCTAGATGTGGAAGTAAATCTGTTATTGTAAATATTGGATCATCATCTTTCTCACCTATATTTACATTTATTTTTTCACCAGTTGTCTTTACAATTACACCATGTATACTTAGAGGAATTGCTGTCCACTGATATTTTTTTATTCCTCCATAGTAATGAGTTTTTAAATATGCAAAACCAGTATCCTCATATAATGGATTTGGTTTTAAATCTAATCTTGGTGAATCTATATGTGCTCCTACTATATTTAATCCAGTCTCAAGCGGTTTTTCTCCAATTACAGCCATATAAACAGCCTTACCACGATTTATATAATACACCTTATCCCCTGGAAGTAATACTACTTTTTCTTGTACGTTAATAAAATTATTTTTTTCTAGAATTTCTTTTGTAAAATCAACTGCTTCTCTTTCTGTTTTGCATCTGTTTAGGTAATGTATATATTCATCACTAAACTTAGCAATTTCCTGTTTTTGTTCATCATTTACTAAATCCCAACCACATTTTTTTTCATTAAATAAATACTTTTCTAATTTTTCTGTTTCTGTCATATATCTACCTTCCCTTCCTCATTTTTATACATATATAATATATCCTTTTTTATAATTTGTAAACAATAAATAAAAAAATCGGAAAGAAAACTTCCCGATTTTTTATTTTCATCTTATTTTAGAAAATATTTTTTTACTATATATGCTCCAATAGCAACTAATGCAATTCCTCCTGCAACAGCAATTATTATAATATAATTTGTTGTCTCGTCATCACCTGTTGCAACTCCTATTTGTATTCTGCCTGTATCTGCCTCATCTATCTCATGTGATTTTCCATCTCTATATTCATGATCTATTATTTCTGCGTTTCCTGGAGTTGAAGTCATTGCTCTTCTACCAGCTGCATTTGTATAGCTCATTACTTCAGCTATATAGTTTTCAAAACTT
>CALXUH010000095.1 GCA_944391645.1 uncultured Clostridia bacterium
AAAAGAGAAAAATTATAGAAAAGAAATGATAAAACATAGGAGGGAAAAAGAAAAATGAGAAAAATATTAAAAAATAAACAAGGTATAACCCTAGTAGCCTTAGTCGTAACTATAATAGTTTTATTAATACTAGCAGGAGTGACAATAACTAGTTTATTAGGAGATGACGGAATAATAGCGAAAGCACAGCAAGCAGCAGATGCAACTAATACTGCAGTACAAAGTGAACAAGACAAAATGAATACTTTATTTGGAGATATAAATAATATTATAGATGGAATGGCTTCAGACGGAAGTAAAGAAATTGTTGCTGAAACTCATTATTCAGATGGTGCAGAAGAACATATAGAAACGTATGCTACTTTGGAAGAAGCACTTGAAAATACTCATGATGGATATATAGTTGTTTTAGTAAAAAATTATGAGCTAAAAGAGGATATTACAATCCCATCAAATGTAACTTTAGAAAATAATGCATATACCTTAACATGTAATAAAAATATAACATTAGATGGAACAATAAAGTTGGGTATCACGGTAAATACATCTGACGGGAAGGCACGTAGTGTGTCAGATATAACTAGAGGAAGAATAAATCTAGGTTCAAATGGAAAAATAACAGTAAATAGTGGAGGTTTATATATAGATAAATCATTAGTATCTGATGCAGATATACAAGTAACAGATTATATTAATTATCCGTATTCATACACTAACGTAGAAACTCCATATCCATCAGATTCATCAGAAACATCGACATCTATATATAATGGATGGAGAGTGGCTACTAATTATACTAATGATGACGGAAATAAAATAGTAAAAATAACAACAGCAGGTGTTCCAGAAGTAGTAACTGTAACAGAAGATGATTTTACAACAGATAATTTAGATGGACCATATAATTATAAAATTGATGATACAGAAGGGACTGGATATGAATTAAAAAATTTATGGCAATATGGTGAAAAATACTATTTAAAAGACTATGCTACTTCTTACTCTGTGTTAGGTTTACATGATGGATATCAAATTGTACAAGGAATTGGATGTGAAAATGAATTAGTATTAAATGAAGGTTATTATTTTGTTAATGCTTATGTACCTTCTTATGGAATAATATATGCTTCTCCGTCAAAAATTAGTAATTATACTGCTACAGGAGGAATAACAGGAATAAGGCCAGTAATAGTTTTGAAAAATGATATACATGTTTATCAATTGTGGGATGATACAAATAGCAGATATTATTGGGAATTTGTTGATTAATAAATAAAAAAATAAAGGAAGAAAAAATGGAAATACCAATTATATGCATAGGAAAATTAAGTTTTTACCAGCTTATGATAGGATTAGCAGCAATATTAGGAATTACGTATTTACTATTTCAAAAAGAATATACTCCAAAACAAAAAATAATTGTAATTGTTACAACTATTATAAGTGCACTAATAGGAGCTAGGATTTTTTATCTAATAATAAATTATAAAACAATAACAATTCATAAAATATTCTCATTGCAATTTACATATTTCAAAGGGTATGGAGCATTAATATTTTCTTTATTAAATATTATAGTTTTATCTAAAATATATAAAATAAAATTAAAAAAGACAGTGGAACCTTTATTAATGTGGTTCTATATAGGAGGAGCACTTGCAAAAATAGGTTGCTTTTTTACAGGTTGCTGTAAAGGAAAGCCAACAGAATTACCATGGGCAATTTATAGAAAGTTCGATGAAACAAAAGTACATCCAGCTGAACTTTATGATTGTGGAGCATTTATATTTAGTTTGATTATATTATTGATATTAAAAACAATAAAAATAAAAGATAGTACTAGAATGGCGATATCACTAATGGTATATGTAATATTAAGAAGCATTATTGAAGAAACATATTATAATGGGGTAATATTTGGAGATACAATTTCAAGAATAGTATATGGGGTTACTATTTTTATTTGTATGTGTGTTATAATAAAAGACATTTTTATAAAATATAAAAAAATAAGAAATAATCGATTATAGGTAAAAACATAAAAATTATTTTACAATAAAAAGAAAAGGAAATTTTAAATATTTACATAAAAAAATACCATACATTGAAATGTGTGGTATTTTATATAATGCTAATTACTTTATTATATATTAACTAAAAAAATTTATAAATATAAAAACTTAAAATTATATAAAGTAACAAAAATTAAAAAAATGCATAAAATAAATAAGAAAAAAGTCTATTGAAAGGACTGGAAAAACATGGAATTTATATTAAATGGAATTTTGTGGGTACTTGCACTATATGGTCTATTTGAAATAATTAGAACTATTATCTACACTTATACATATACAAACTTAAAAGCAGATGGTATTTATGTAATTATAGCTGCTAAAAATCAAGAAAACAAAATAGAAGGATTTCTACGCTCATTTTTATTCCGACTATTATATGGAAAAGAAGAAAACATTAAAGATATAATTGTGGTAGACTTAAATTCTACAGATGAAACAAAAGAAATTATAGAAAAATTAAGTCATGATTACGAAAATATAAAAGTTTCAAATTGGAGAGACTGTAAGGAAATTTTAGATAGTGTGGACGAAGTGAAATAATACATATAATTATCTTGAAAAAATGCTAAAAGAAAGATACAATATAAAAAGCATATAAAAAAGAGGGAATATTTTGGAACTAATAGGTGAAATAAAAGAAGTAATTTATCGTAATGAAATAAATAGCTATATGATTGCAGTTTTAGAAAATGACCAAGAAGAAACCACAGTGGTTGGGTATCTTCCTTTTATCAATAAGGGAGATACTATTAAAGCTGTGGGGAATTTTGTAGAACACCAAGAATATGGAATGCAGTTTAAAATAGAAACTTTTGAAAAAACAATGCCAGAATCATTAGAAGCATTGGAAAGATATTTAGCAAATGGAAAATTAAAAGGAATTGGACCTGCTACTGCTAAAAAAATGATTAAAGAATTTGGAAAAGAGGTTGTACATGTTCTAAGGTTTGAGCCGGAAAAACTGGTACGTATTAAAGGAATTACTAAAGAAA
>CALXUH010000096.1 GCA_944391645.1 uncultured Clostridia bacterium
ATGCAACAAGGGCAAGTTGTAACTCGTGAATTACTACTTGAAAAAGTTTGGGGATATGAATATTATGGAGATATAAGAACTGTTGATGTAACTGTAAGAAGAATAAGAGGAAAAATTGAAAAAGATACAGCAAATCCGGATATTTTAGTAACAAAAAGAGGAGTGGGCTATTACATAAAAACAGAATAAAATAAATAATTGTAGGGCTCGGTAAAACGAGCTTTATTATTTGATAATAAAAATAAAAAATATCTCAAATTAAATAGGAGAAAAAATGATAAAAAGTACACAAATAAAAATAATTCTAATAATAGTAAGATTGGCCATAATTATGTTTGGAACATATGGACTTTATTCAATTTTAAAATTAGAAGAAATAAAAAATATAATTACAGACAGTGATGTATTATTACAACAAATACTTAATCAAAAAATAATGTTAACAATTTTATTAATATCTTTTTTACTAATATCTATGATTATAATTTGGTTTACAAAAAAGATAGTAGATAAACCAATTTTAAAACTAATACAAAGTGCAAAACAAATAGACCATAAATTCTCAGAAAATGCAAAAAGTGATATAGATGAATTAACAAATGCCTTTGATGCTGTAAATACAGGATTAAAAGAAAATTTTAATGAAGTAATACGACAAAAAAAACAAATGGAAACAATTTTGCGTTATATGAATGATGGTATATTAGCATTTAATATGAAAGGCAAAATTATGCATATAAATCCTGCTGCTAAAAACTTATTAAATATTACAGATAAAGACGAAACATTTGAAGAAATTTTTGAAAAATTAGATAAAGATATAAATATGGAAAAACTAATATATTTAGATGATTGGACAAATACAGAAAAAAGAGTTAATATTGGTGAAAAATATTTGAAATTATTTTTTGCTCCATATAAAGACGAAAATGAAAGACCATCTGGAATAATAGTTTTAATACAAGATATAACAGAACATGTAAAACTAGATAATATGAGAAAAGAGTTTATAGCAGATGTATCACACGAATTAAAAACACCTCTTACGTCTATAATGGGTTATGCAGAAACATTATCTGAAATGGATTATGATAAAGAAGTTCAAGATAAATTTTTAAATGTAATTACAACTGAGGCAGTAAGAATGACTAAACTTGTAAATGATTTATTAACCTTATCAAAACATGATGATACAAACACAAAATGGGAAAAAACAGAATTTGATTTAGGAGAATTAGTAAAAAAATGCCAAGAATATTTACAAATTGAAATGGATAAAAAAAATCAAAAAGTAGAATGTTTTGTAACAGCCAATGTACCACATGTATATGCAGATAAAGATGGTATAGAAAGGGTAGTATTAAATATACTATCAAACAGCGTAAAATATACAGGAGAGCGGTGGAACAATAAAAATATATGTTGGTTTTGTATATAATGACGCATATATAAAAGTAATTGATAGTGGAGTTGGAATCCCAGAAGAAGATTTAGATAGAATATTTGAAAGATTTTATAGAGTAGATAAGGCAAGGTCTAGAGAATTAGGAGGAACAGGATTAGGCTTATCCATTGCAAAAGAAATATTAGATAAAAATGGAGGAAGAATAGATATAAAAAGCATAGTAGGAAAAGGAACAGAAGTAGTTATAACAATACCAACGAAAAATGAATAAAATTAGCCAAAATTATTTCAATTTTCGTTGTAAAATTTAGAATACTAATGTATAATAGGATAGAAAAGAGGTTTCAGATGGAAGAAAAATCTGTTATGAAAGAAATACTAGAATGGGGTTATTGCATAATAATTGCTATCGTTTTAGCATTATTAGTAAGATATTATATAGGAACACCAACAATAGTACAACAACAATCAATGCAAACAACATTTATGCCAAATGATAGACTAATACTAAGTAGGATAACAAAAACTACAAAAGGAACATATGAAAGAGGAGATATAATAACATTTGAGGCACCATCTACAACATATATACCTTTATCTGATGTAAATAATAGTTATCCAGTAGCAAGTTACGAAAATGAGCCAGAAGGACTTTGGAATAAATTTGTATACTATGTTTTAGAAGTTGGAAAAACTAGCTATATAAAAAGAATAATAGGTGTAGCAGGAGATCATATAGAAATAAAGAACCAAGAAGTATATTTAAATGGCGAAAAATTATCTGAAGAGTACCTAGATGAAGGTGTAAAAACAGATATGGGGCAATATGGTGTATATTCAGATATAGTTGTACCAGAAGGTTATGTGTTTGTTATGGGAGACAATAGAGAACATAGTACAGATAGTAGATGCTTTGGATGTATACCAATATCAAAAATAGAAGGTAAAGTATGGATAAGATTTTGGCCATTTTCTAAATTTGGAAAAGTAGATTAATATAAAGTATAATAAGGTAAAAATAATGTTTGATAATATATTAGGTAATGAAGAAGCTAAACAAGTATTAGAAAATAGTGTAAATACTGAAAAAATATCACATAGTTATATGTTTATTGGACAAGAGGGTATCGGAAAATTTATGATTGCTAAAGAATTTGCAAAAGCAATTTTATGTAATGGCAGAGAAAAACCATGTAACATATGTGAATCATGTATAAAATTTAATGGCTCTAATAATCCAAATGTTGAAATAATAAATGAAGTTGAAGAAAAGAGCATAAAAACAGAAAAAATAAAAGAAATGGTAAAAAGTGTTTATGAAAAACCAATTGGAGCTTCAAAAAAAATTTATATAATAAATGATAGCCAAAAAATGACTAAAGAAGCACAAAACAGTTTACTAAAAACATTAGAAGAACCACCAGAATATGCTGTAATAATTTTAATTGTAAATAATGATAACCTACTATTAAATACTATAAAATCAAGATGTACCAAGATAAAATTTAATAAATTAACTAAAAAAGAAGTAGAAATAGTTTTAAAACAACAATATGGACATAAAGATATTTCTGACAATATACTAGAAATTTCAGATGGAAGTATAACACATGCACTAGCAGTTTATGGAAAGGAAGAGATTTTTAGTGAAATAGGAAATATATTTACCAACCTAGATAAAATAAATATAATAGATTTATTAAATAAAAAGGATTTGGTATTTAAAGATAAAGAAAGTATTTATGAAATATTAGATTACATAAATATAATATTTTTTAATAAAATAAAAACAAATATTAAATATACATACTGTATAAGAATTGTTGAAGAAACAAAAGACAGGTTAACTAAAAATAGTAATTATGATATGACAATAGATAATTTATTACTTAAAATATGGGAGGAAATCAATGGCTAATATAATAGGAGTAAGATTTAAAAAACCTGGGAAAATATATTTTTTTGACCCAGATGGAAAAAGAGTACAAAAAGGACAACATGTTATAGTTGAAACTTCTATGGGTAAAGAATATGGGGAAGTAATGATAGCAAATAGGTAAAAAAAAAAAAAAAAAATAGTTGCTCCATTAAAAAAAATAATAAGAGTAGCAACAGAAAAAGATAAAAGACAGAATGAACAAAATAAAAAAGATGAAAAAAAAGCATTTAAAATATGTGAAAGCAAAATAAAAGAATATAAATTAGATATGAAGCTTATGGATGTAGAATATAAATTTGATAAAAGCAAATTATTATTTTTCTTTACAGCAGACGGCAGGATAGATTTTAGGGATTTAGTAAAAGACTTAGCATCAATATTTAAAACGAGAATAGAATTAAGACAAATAGGGGTAAGAGATGAAGTAAGGCGCCTTGGAGGAAATGGAGTTTGCGGAAGAGAACTTTGCTGTTGTTCATTTTTAGGAAATTTTGATACAGTAACAATCAAAATGGCAAAAGAGCAAAATGTATCTTTAAATCCATCAAAAATATCAGGAAATTGCGGAAGGCTAATGTGTTGTTTAAAATATGAACAAGAAGTATACGAAGATAAATTAAAAAAAATGCCGGGGATTGGTTCGATTGTTGAAACAGAAGATGGAAAAGGTGAAGTTTGTGGAATGGAAACACTAAAAGAAAGACTAAAAGTAAAATTCAAAGATGGAGATGAAACCTTTTTCAAAAGATATGATTTAAAAGATGTAAAAGTTATAAAAAGAGCAAAACAAGAAAATGACACAGAAGTAGAAAATATAGAAGATTTAAAAGAACTACAAAAAATGGAAAATCTAGATAAAATAGATAAAAAAAATGAAGAAATGTAAGAGTGATAAAAAATTTAACATTGCACTTCCTACATTTATATAATGAGAGGTGGTGAATAAAATGGCATATAAAATAACAGATAAATGTATATCTTGTGGAGCATGTGCAGCAGAATGTCCAGTACAATGTATAAAACAAGGGGAAGACAAATATGTAATTGACCAAAATGCTTGTATAGGATGTGGAACATGTGCAGGTGTTTGCCCAGTAGAAGCACCAGTTGAGTGTGACTAGAACTAAAACATTTGATACAAGTGAGATAGAGCAGATTACTTAAAAATAATCTTCTCTATCTTTTTATCTTTATAATAGATTTTATCTATAATAGAAACCCAAAATCTTCTTTTTTCTATTGGGGATAATGAAGAATATAAAACAATAAAATTAGAACAAAATATTTTTTTTAATCTACTAAAGTCTTTTGGTTTATTATTTTTATAATTATTTTTCTTAGTTTCTATTTCTTGTAATTGAATATTATATTTTTTATAATCTATCTCATACATTTCTTTATCAATTAAATCATTTATATATAAATCTTTTAATTTTTCAAGTTTCTTTTTTATTGCTTTTGAATTGTCTACAAAAGTTTCCAAGTGCCTTGTTCCTTCAATGTTAGTTTCTGCAATATATTTTTTAGCTTCTTCTTGAATATTGTCTAGTAAAAACTTTTCTATTCTGCTTTCAAAAATGCTGTGCTTATTTGAACATATATATTCCTTTCCGTATTTGTTTTGATAATTTCTCTGCTTTCCAGCAACGATAACTTACATAAATTCCATACTTTGT
>CALXUH010000097.1 GCA_944391645.1 uncultured Clostridia bacterium
TTTTATTTTTGGAACATAATCTTCTAAACAAGTGTAAACATATGAATCTTCGTATTCAAAATCGCAGTTAATATTTTCTTTTGTTATAATGGATTCAATATTATGAAGAGCATCTTCATTAGAATCTAAATACTTTTTAGCAGTATTATAACCAAAAGATTTAATTAAATAATCATAAAATAATCCATGCTGACTTGTAATCTTTGCAGTTGTGTTTGCAGTTACACCCATGCAAATTTCATTTGCTTCAAGTAAACTGATTTTTAAACCAGAATCTTTAAGCATATATGCTGTTGCAATTCCTGTTATACCACCACCTATAATACAAACATCTGTAAATAAATTAGAAGTAAGCTTTGGAAAATTTGTTTTTGAGGAAGAATCAACCCAATAAGAAACCATAAAATCACCTAAAAGTAGTATTTGTAAAATTCTAAAATATATTAACAAATAATAAATTATATTAGAAAAAAATATTATTAATATGCTAAAATTCTACAAAATTTACGTTTGATACTTGTAATTATATAAAAACAATGTTAAAATATATTGTATAATAATTAAGATAATAGATTTAAAAAAAACCCATTTTGAGGGTAAATTTTTAAGTCTATTTTTATTTTTGGAGGTTTTTAATGAAAAAGATAAAATAAATATTTGTAAATGGTGGGGTTGTATCTGGAATTGGAAAAGGAATTAATGCAGCATAACTTGGAAGATTATTAAAAAATAGAGGATATAAAATAACAATGCAAAAATTTGATCCATATATTAATGTGGATCCAGGTACAATGAGCCCATATGAACATGGAGAAGTTTTTGTTACAGATGATGGCGCAGAAACAGATTTGGATTTAGGACATTATGAAAGATTTATTGATGAGAATTTAACTAAAAATTCCAGTATTACAATGGGTAAAATTTATTCAAATGTAATTGAAAAAGAAAGAAGAGGAGATTATTTAGGAAAAACAGTACAGGTAATACCACATATTACAAATGAAATAAAAGAAAAAATTTATAGTTTTGATAATTCAGACATTGATATAGTAATAACTGAAGTTGGAGGAACAGTTGGGGATATAGAAGGACTTTCAATAATAGAGGCTATAAGACAGGTAGGATTAGAAAAAGATCCTGACGATGTTTTATATATTCATGTAACTTTACTACCATATATTTCTGGGTCGAATGAAATAAAAACTAAGCCAACACAACATTCAGTAAAAGAGTTGCAAAGTTTAGGAATTAAGCCAGATATATTAGTATGCAGAACAGAAACTGAAATTACAGATTCTATAAGAGAAAAACTTGCATTATTTTGTAATGTAAGGAAAACCAGTGTAATACAAAACATGACTGCAGATAATTTATATGCTGTTCCATTGCTATTAGAAAAGGAAGGGCTAGCAAGAGAAGCATGTAAACACTTAAAGTTGGATAACATAGAATCTAACAATGCAGAATGGGAGAAAATGATAGAAAATATTAGACATATTGAAGATAAATTTGTTAATATTGCAATAGTTGGAAAATATGTGCAGTTAGATGATTCATATATTTCTGTAATGGAAAGCTTGAGACATGCTGGATTTGCAAATAATGTAAAGGTAAATATAGATTTAATTGATTGTGAAAATGTAACCAAAGAAAATGCAAAAGAAATTTTAGAAAAATATAATGGCATAATTGTTCCTGGAGGTTTTGGAAACAGAGGAATTGATGGGAAAATACAAACTATAAAATATGCAAGAGAAAATAATATACCTTTTTTAGGAATTTGTTTAGGTATGCAAATGGCAGTTGTAGAATTTGCTAGAAATGTGCTAGGCCTAAAAGATGCTAATTCAATTGAATTTGATGCTAATACATCTAACCCAGTTATTCATATTATGGAAGAACAAAAAAACATAAATAAAAAAGGTGGAACAATGAGACTTGGTGTTTATGATTGTGTTATTAAAGAAAACACTTTGGCAAATAAAGTTTATGGAAAAACAAAAATATCTGAAAGACATAGACATAGATATGAATACAATAATGATTATAAACAAATGTTAGAACAAGCAGGATTAATAGTATCTGGAACATCTCCAGATGGAACTTTAGTTGAAATTATTGAGTTACCATCTCATCCATATTTTATAGCAGGGCAATTTCATCCGGAATTAAAATCTAGACCAAATAACCCAGCACCATTATTTGTAGGACTAATAAAAGCTGCAAAAGAACATATTTTTTAATATATAATTAATGTTTTTATTGTATTATATAAAAATATTATTTAGTATGATGTTATAAAGTTTAAAGGAGAGTTTTATATTTTGAGAATTTTAATAATTGAAGACGAGGTAAAACTTGCAGAAGCAATAGCATTTAGATTAAAAAAAGAGCATTATATAGTGGATATAAATACTGATGGTGAAACTGGTTTAGATAATGCATTAACAGACATTTATGATTTGATTATTTTAGATGTAATGCTTCCTAAAATAAATGGTTTTGATATTTTAAAAGAGATAAAAAGTAATAAAATAGGAGCAAAAATAATTATGCTTACAGCTAAAGCTATGTTAGAGGATAAATTATTTGGTTTTAATATTGGAGCAAATGATTATTTAACAAAACCATTTCACATGGATGAGCTTATTGCGAGGGTAAATGCACAGCTTAGAAATAACATTATTCCAAAGAAAAATACTGTGGAAGTAGGAGATTTAGTACTAAATATAGATAATGCAAGTCTTTTATGCAAAACATCAAATGAATCTATAGATATTATGGGAAAAGAATATTTATTATTAGAATATTTTATGAATAATGCAAATCAAGTAATATCTAGGGAACAAATATATAATAAAATATGGGGATTTGATAATAATGCAGAATCAAATAATTTAGAAGCTTATTTGTCTTTTATTAGAAAAAAATTAAGAATAATCGAATCAAAAACCAATATAAAAGCAATAAGAGGATTGGGATATAAGCTTGAGGTGAAAAATGAAAAAATTAAAAATTAAGATTTTTAGTATCTTGTTTTTTATATTAACTTTATTTTTATTAATCATATCAATTATTTTTAATTATCAAGAATATAAAAAAGAAAAAGATAATATACAAGAAACACTTATAAAAGTATCTAATATGAATTATAAGGAAGAAATACTTAATATAATAAATAATGTGGCAGATGAACCAATTTTTATGGATTCTGTAGTGTATACAGTTCAATTAGATGAGAATAATAATATACTTTATATAATAAGCCATACTTATGATGAAAATAATCAGGAACAGCTATTAAATTATATAAATGAAATTTTACAGAAAGAAAAAAATTTAGAGAATGGTGTAAAGAAAATGTTTATTGGAAATTTATACTATTCTAATTATTCGTACAGCCTTGAAGCTGGAAAACGAATGGTGATTGTTGATAATAGTTTAACTAAAAATAGATTACATAGTACACTCAGAAAAAATATTTTAATATTTCTGGTAATAGAATCATTTGTGCTAATAACATCTATAAAATTAACCGGGTGGATAATAAAGCCTGCTTTAGAAAGTTTTAATAAACAAAAACAGTTCATTGAAGATGCATCACATGAATTAAAAACACCTCTTGCAATTATAATGGCTAATGTAGAAAATATAGATGTAAATGATAATAACAAAAAATGGATATGCAATATAAAAAGCGAAGCGGATAGAATGAATAAACTAATTATCCAATTGCTAGATTTAGCTAAAATTGAGAACAAAAAACAAGAGGAATATGAATTAGAAAATTTATCCAAAATAATAGAAAAAACAGTATTGACATTTGAAAGTTTAATATTTGAAAAAAATATAGAATTGAAAACTAGTATTAATGAAAATGTTATGATTAAATGTAATAGTGATGATATAAAACAGTTAATGACTATATTAGTGGATAATGCAATTACACATAATTGTGAAAAAGATGGAAAGATAATCGTAAATTTATTTAAAGAAAAAAATAATATTATTATAGAGGTATCTAATAAGGGAGAAACTATTCCAAAATCTGAGGAAGAAAAGGTGTTTGAAAGATTTTATAAAAGAGATGATTCAAGAAATAGAGATTCAAATAATTATGGATTAGGTCTTGCAATTGCTAAGAGCATAGTTGTACATTATAATGGAGATATAAGTGTTCATTCTGAGAATGGATATACAACATTTAAAGTTATATTAAAATAAAATATAATGGGCATAGAACTTTAATTCTGTGCCCATCTTACCATTTTTACATCTTGATATTTGTCCAAAACTTCCATATATTTTTGATATTCTTCTTCCCACAAAATTTCAGGGACTTTATCAAATGCATCAAAAACTTTTTCAGCCTCTTTTAAGAATACAATTTGTTCTTGACTATTAAGTTTTTCATATTTTTTTGAGAATTTATATAATTTATCTAGCATTTGGTTAGCTTCTATAAAGGACCAAAAATCTTTTACATTCATTCCCGCTGCTTTTATTTGAGCAACTGAAAATACAATTAATAAAAATATAATAAAAATTAAAATATATATTATTACTAAAAAAATCATTTATTTCCCTCTTTTTTCATATGCATATATCCATATTATACCATATTAACATTTTTTTAGCAAATAGTTTTATAAATTTAATTTGAGTAATTACTATTAATGATATAAATAAGATTATTGTCAAATATTTTAAAAGATACATATTATAATTATTAGGGGGGATAAGAGTGAATTTAGATTATTATAATATGTATAATCAATATTATAGTTTTCCCGAGCAAAATTATAGAAATAATGAAGTGAAAATTAATAATCAAGAAATTATTAATTTAAATCAGGCAGTAGAACTAATAAGACAATCGGTAGAAGCTGAAAAAGAAGATGAGGTGTTTTATGATAAAATAATAAAGCAAGCACCAACAGAAAAAGAAAAAAATATTATAAGCAGTATTAGGGATGATGAAAGAAAACATAATCAAATCTTAAGAAGATTATATTATGAATTTACAGGACAGATTATACCAGAAAATAATTTTATGAATGATTTAAATAATAGTTTAGACTATAAGGATAATCTGGAAAAAGCTTTATTTGGAGAATTAGATGCAGTTGTAAAATATAGAAAAATAATGGGAACAATGCCAAATGGTGATAGTTATACATTACTTATGTCTATTATGACAGATGAATTAAGGCATGCAAATAAATACAATTTTTTGATACACAATGCTAAGTAAAAAATATGATAAATAACATAGACAAAATAACTTCCTTAGTTGAACTAGGGGAAGTTATTTTGTCTTTTTTGAAATTTTCTAGGAGTTCGTTAAAAATTTTTTTATGGTTGGTGTGGTAGCTTTATTAAACTGCCACAAAGCGTTTATTTATCATTTGTAGTTTAATTCGCAAAAATTTATTTATAAATTTAGAAAAAAATGTTAAAATAACTATGATAATTTAAGATAGAAAATAAATATATAGCATGCATAAATTTTATAAAGTGTATTGCTATAAACAAATAATATTGTAAAATATTTTTGTTTGAAAGTGAGATGATACATATTGAAAAATTTGATTATTTTTAAGAAAATAACTAATGAAAATTTAGAACTGGCTTGTAAAATTCAGAATGAAATATTTCCGGAAGAAGATGCTAGAAAGAATTTTATAGAGCAAATAAATAATGATCCTTATAGAAAAGAAATGGATTATTATATTGTCTATAAAAAAGACATTGCTGTTGGAGTTACAGGTATATATTCATATCACGAATATCCTGAAACGGCATGGCTAGGATGGTTTGGTATATTAGAAAAATATAGACATAATGGAATAGGTGGAATTACTTTAGATAAGACAATAGAATTAGCCCAAAAGAAAGGATATACAACTTTTAGATTATATACAGACGAATTTGCTAAAGATGCTCATAGATTATATGAATCTAGAGGATTAGAAAAAGAATTATATGATAATCCTGATGACAAAGATAATTTTATTGATGCAAAAATATTTATTTATTCAAAAAGTTTAGACAATAAACCAGTAGAAAAGTGGAATAACAAAATGTTAGGACTAAAAGAACAATCTAATAAAGAAC
>CALXUH010000098.1 GCA_944391645.1 uncultured Clostridia bacterium
AAAAATAGTTGCAATCATCTTAACTTTATGTTATATTTATGGAGTAATAGAGTGTAATACTATACACTCTATTTTTATTCGAAATAAAGTAAAAAATTAATGGGGGTAATATAATTGGAAAAATTAGTAGTTACAGGACCTACTCAATTAAAAGGAGAGGTTACAATAAGTGGAGCAAAAAATGCAGCAGTAGCACTTTTACCTGCAACACTTTTAATAGATGGTGTTTGCACTATTGAAAATTTGCCACATATTAGTGATATAGAAATATCTTGTAAAATTCTAGAAAAATTAGGAGCTAAAATCACTTGGAATGATAAACACTGTATAACAGTAGATACAACAAATATTTCAACAACAAAAGCTCCTTTAGATTTGACAAGTAAATTTAGAGCTTCTTATTACATAATTGGAGCAATGCTTGGTAGGAAAGGAGAAGTTGAAGTAGGTATGCCTGGTGGTTGCAAATTAGGTGCAAGGCCTATTGACCAACATATCAAAGGTTTTGAAGCTTTAGGTGCAACGGTTTCTATTGAAAAAGGAAAAATTAATGCAAAGGCTAAAAAATTAAAAGGAACCTCTATATATATGGATATTGTTTCTGTTGGAGCAACTATTAATGTAATGCTAGCATCAGTGCTAGCTAAAGGTACAACAACAATAGATAACGCTGCAAAAGAACCTCATATAGTTGATGTCGCAAATTTTCTAAACACAATGGGAGCTGATATTCGCGGAGCTGGAACTGACGTGATAAAAATTAATGGTGTAGAAAAATTACACGGAAATGCTACATATTCAGTAGTTCCTGATCAAATAGAAGCTGGAACTTTTATGCTTGCAGCAGTTGCAACAAGAGGAGACTTAACTTTAAAAAACTGTATTACAAAACACTTAGAATCTATAACAGCTAAAATTATTGAAGTTGGGGGCAATGTTGAAGATTATGGTGATAGTATACGTGTTTGGTGTAACAAAAGACCAAATAAAGCAAATATTAAAACTTTGCCATATCCAGGTTTTCCAACAGATTTACAACCACAAATGGGTGTTGTATTATCTTTAGCAAATGGTAATAGTGTTATTAATGAAAGTATTTGGGAATCTAGATTCCAATACACAGATGAGTTAAACAAAATGGGTGCTAAAATTACAGCAAATGGTAAAACAGCATTTTTTGAAGGTGTTAAAAAATTATCTGGTGCTCCTGTTTATTGTACAGATTTAAGAGCAGGCGCTGCACTAGTAGTTGCAGGTATAGCAGCACAAGGTGAAACAGATATATATAACTTACAACATATAGACCGTGGATATGAAGATATAGAAGGAAAATTCAGAAAATTAGGAGCAAATATCAAAAGAGTAACAGAAGAATAAGGAAGTAAAAACAATGTTTAATTTTTGTAGTTTATATAGTGGAAGTAGTGGAAATAGTTTATTTGTTGAAACTGATAATACAAAAATTTTAGTAGATGCTGGTGTTAGTTGTAAAAAAATTGAAACAGCTTTAAATGATATAAATATTAACCCCAAATCTTTAGATGGTATTTTAGTTACACATGAACATATAGATCATGTTCAATCTTTAGGAACTTTATCTAAAAAATTTAATTTGCCTGTATTTGTTAATCAGGAGACTTTAGATGCCATGCCTAAACAAAAAGATAAGATATCAGACAAAAATATTAAACTTTTTAAAGTTAATAATAAATTTGAAATTGGTGATTTGTTAATAAAACCATTTTCTATCCCTCATGATGCTGCAAATCCTTGTGGTTTTAGCTTATATAAAAATGATAAGAAAATAAGTATTGCAACAGACATTGGTCATATGACAAATGATATATTAAAGAATTTAGAAGAAAGTTTATTTGTTATGTTAGAAGCAAACTATGACCCTGAAGTATTAAGATATTCATCTTATCCTTTTTCTTTAAAGACAAGAATTGCAGGTCCAACTGGCCATTTATCAAATGAAATAGCAGGAAAAACTATCTCTTATTTGATAAATTCTGGATTAAAAAACGCAATGCTTGGGCATCTAAGTAAAGAAAGTAACTTTCCAGAACTTGCTTATCAAACTGTTATTGATGAACTTATTTCTAATAACAATCAAGATAATCTTATTCTTAATATTGCTTCTAGAGATACACATAGTAAGATTATTGATATTTAAAAATAAAAAACAAAAAGTAAAAAATAAGGAAATAAAAAGATGCTAACTATTAATATTATTTGTGTAGGTAAAATTAAAGAAAAATATTTAAGAGATGCTATAGATGAATATTCTAAAAGGCTTTCTAAATATTGTAAATTAAATATTATTGAACTTTCGGATGAAAAAATTCCTGATAAACTAAATTCTAGTTTAGAAATAGAAATTAAGGAAAAAGAATCAAATAAAATACTTACTCACATTCCTAAAGATGGTTACAAAATTGCTTTGGATTTAAGAGGTAAAGAACTTACTTCTGAAGATTTTTCTAAAACTATTGATAATATTTCTATGGAAAATAGTAATATTTCATTTATTATTGGTGGTTCTTTAGGGTTAACAAGCAAACTTCTAAATAATTGTAACAAAATAATTTCTTTTTCTAAAATGACTTTTCCTCATCAGCTAATTAGAGTATTTTTACTTGAACAAATCTTTAGAGCTTTCAAAATTTCACATGGTGAAACTTATCATAGATAATTTATATATTGTAGAGAAAATATAATTTAGAAAAATAAGGACCAACAAAACAAAATATTTTCTCTACAAAGTTAAAATCTTTATTTAGTATTATATTCTTATGTTTATTTTAATTTTCGTAATATTTTTTTGGATAATTTTTGAACAATTATTTTTCTAACTATAAAAAATATTGAAATAAATATAATTAGTTTTATCATAATAAATCCTTTCAAATTTTATGTTTTCTTATTAATTTTCAAACATAATCTTTTGCTTTTAAAATTTGGAAAGAATTTCCAAAGAATTAAATTATAGCTATATTACTATTTTTTATAAAATTTGTCAAGAAAATTTAATATTTATTTTTCTTAATTATCAATACATGATTTTACATATAATAGTACTTGCAATTATCCCTACAATATCTGCAGCTAATGCTGCTATTAATATATATCTTGTCTTTTTTATTTTTATACAACTTGTATATACTGCAATTGTATATAATGTTGTTTCAGTTGACCCAAGTATTGTAGATGCTATATTTCCAATTAAACTATCAACTCCACAACTTTTCATAATATCTGTTGCAACAGCTATCGAACCGCTTCCAGATATAGGTCTTAATATTGCTAGTGGCATAAGCTCACTTGGAAAATTTAATATATCAAGAATAGGACTAGAAATATTTATAATTAATTCTAAAACACCTGAACTTCTTAATGCTCCGATAGCTAAAAACAAACCTATTAATGTAGGCAAAATGCTTA
>CALXUH010000099.1 GCA_944391645.1 uncultured Clostridia bacterium
ACAATTTGGAAAAGGTTCTATAATGAAACTTGGAGAGTATCAAGAAATGAATGTAGAGGCAATACCAACAGGAGCACTAAGCTTAGACATAGCATTAGGAATAGGAGGTATTCCAAGAGGAAGAATAATAGAAGTGTTTGGACCAGAATCTTCTGGAAAAACAACATTAGCATTGCATGCGATAGCAGAAACTCAAAAAATGGGTGGAGAAGCAGCATTTATAGATGCAGAACATGCTTTAGATCCAGTATATGCAAAGCACTTAGGAGTAGATATAGATAATTTAATAGTATCTCAGCCAGACACAGGAGAACAAGCACTTGAAATTGTTGAGGCATTAACAAGAAGTGGCGCTATAGATATAATAGTAGTAGACTCAGTTGCAGCATTAGTACCAAAAGCTGAAATTGATGGAGATATGGGAGATTCTCATGTAGGCCTTCAAGCAAGACTTATGTCTCAGGCGTTAAGAAAATTAGCAGGAGTAGTAAATAAATCTAAAACAGTTATATTATTTATTAACCAATTAAGAGAAAAAGTTGGAGTCCTATTTGGAAATCCTGAAACAACAACAGGTGGACGAGCTTTAAAATTCTATGCTTCTGTAAGACTAGATATTAGGAAAATAGAAAATATTAAACAAGATGGTGAAGTTATAGGAAATAGAGCAAGAGTAAAAGTAGTAAAAAATAAGGTCGCTCCTCCATTTAGAGAGGCAGAATTTGATATTATATATGGAAAAGGAATATCAAAGGTTGGAAATATTTTAGATATTGCAGTTAATTTAGATATAATCAATAAATCTGGAGCATGGTTTAGCTATAATGGAGAAAAAATTGGCCAAGGTAGAGAAAATGCAAAGATGTATTTGGAACAAAATCCAAAAATAATGAAAGAAGTTGAAGAAAAAATTAGAGAAAATTTTTCACAAGCATTTGAAAAAAGTCTAGCTGATACAGAAGAGAATACAGATAATGAAGAAATACAAGAAGATGAATAGTAAAAAGTGGAGCACATATTTATTGTTGTGCTCCATAAGATTATTATAAAAAATTTTGGAGGACAAATGACAGAAAAAGAATATAACGAATTAGAACAAATAGATAAATTAAAAACAAAAGTATTAAAATATGTTTTATATAAAAAAAGAACAGAACAAGAAGTTAGGCAAAAATTTAGAGAAAATAGTGGAAATATTTTAGATAATGTTATAGAATACTTAAAGGAGGAAAATTATATTAACGATTCATTATATATACAAAAGAGTGTTAATGAAATACAAAGACTAAAAAATTTATCTATAAAAGAATTAAAATATAAATTACTTACAAAGGGTTTATCTACTAATTTAATAGATGAATATATATATAATAATAAAGAAAAAATGCTAGAATATGAAATAGATTCTGCAAAAAAAATCATGTTAAAAAAAGAAATGATAATGACAAAAGAGGATATTTTTAATCAATTAAGAAAAAAAGGTTACATGGAGGAAACAATAAAAATTATAGGGGAAAATTATGAATAACATACTAACATTAAAAACAAATAAATATTTATTAAAATTAGATAATTTTGAAGGGCCATTAGATTTATTATGTCATTTAGTTGATAAAAATAAGATGGATATATATAAAGTAAATATATCAGAAATAGCAGACCAATATATAGAATATATAGGAACAATGCAAGATTTAAAATTAGAAATAACAAGTGAATTTTTAGTAATGGCATCTACATTGTTATACTTAAAATCAAAAAGCCTTTTACCAAAAGTAGATACAGAAGGAGAAGAAGAACTTACAGAAGAAGAATTAATTTCTAGAATTATAGAATATAAAAAATACAAAGAAGTATCTGGAAAATTAAGAGAATTATTTAATGATTTTTCTAAAAGATTTAGCAAGCTACCAGAAAAAATAGAATTACCTAAGAAAAAAATAGAAAAAAAATATTCATACATTCAAATATCAAATATATATGAGGGTTTAATTGAAAAAAGTAAAAATAAAATGAACCAAAATGCGATTAACATAGAGAAAATAGCAATATTAGATAAAGTAACAATAACTAGTAAGGTAAAAGATATAGTTAAAGAGTTAGCCAAAAAGAAAAGAATTATATTCAATAAATTATGCTTAGCAAAAAAATACAACAAATTAGAAACAATAACAGCATTTTCAGGAATGCTTGAACTTAGTAAAAGAAATTCAATAATTACGGAGCAGAAAAATACATTTGGAGATATATTAATTGAAAAAAATAACAATAAAACAGAAGTGATAAAAGATGATTTTATATCATCTACAGGTAATGCGTAAAGTATTATAAAAAAGAATAAAAAGGGAAAAATTGGAAAATACTAATATATAGAAGGTGAGAAAACTATATGTTAGTATTTTTTTGTTTTATAATTCTAATACTCTTAGTTATTTATTTTTTGGGCATAACAATACAAATAGATAATATAGAAATAGAAAAGGAAAATAAACTAAAAATAAATGATATAAGAATGAATATTTATTTTTTATTGTTTAATAGATTAAAATTTTTAAAAATAACAATTGATAAAAATATACTAAAAAAAATAAATATTGATAAAATTAAGGAAAAAATGAAACTAAAAAGTATGAAATCGAATGAAAAGATGATAGCAAAAACAATAAGTCGATTGAATATGGATGTTATAAAATTAAATATAAATGGGGAAATAGGATTAAATAATGTTATATATAGAGTTTGTTTAATAACTATAATAAATATAATATTATCAATTTTATTTACGAAAATTGCACGCAGTAATAAACTAGAAAATTATAAATATAGTATAAAACCATTACAAACAGATAAAATTTACTTAAAAATATCCATAAATTGTATAATTAAAATAAAAATGGCAAATATTATAAACATGATTATTAAGAATAGGAGTGAAGAAAAAAATGAAAGATCATCCAATAGAAGCTTTAATGGAAATTACCATGAACAATATCCAAGATATGGTAGATGTAAATACTATTATAGGGGCACCCATTGATATAAATGATAAAATAAGCATTATACCAATATCAAAAGTAAGTTTTGGTTTTGTTGCAGGTGGGAGTGAATTCAAAGGAGAAACAATTGAAGAATATAATAGAAAAGATAAAGATGAAGAAATAACTTATAAAAATCCATTTGGAGGAGGAAGCGGAGCAGGGGTAAATATTACACCAGTATCTTTTTTAGTTGTAAATAATGGAAACATAAAGTTAATGCCAGTAGAATATTGTTCAACAATAGATAAAATAGCAGATTATATACCAGATGTAGTGGAAAAATTAATTTCAAATAAAAAGGAAAATAAAGATAAGGAGAAACAAACAATAAAATACAATTATTTAGAAGAAGATGAATAGAAAACAGCTTATAGTATTTTAGGAGTGAACATATAAAGTATTAAAAAATAATAGTTCACTTCAAATACTATAAGCTGTTTCTTATTATGGAAGTAAAATATATAAAGCAAAAACGCCAGCAAATAATGCATAAGTCTTGTTTATTTCAATATTGGATAATATACTAGTATTATAATTTTCTACAAAATTATTTTTTGTATTTTCATCAACTAATGATATTGTTATACTTTCTACATCGCTACAGTCTAATGATGTGTCAAAAAATACCTCTTCTGTAGCATTAAAATATTGTAACTTTTTAAAATTTGCTCCAAGTAAATATCCATTATTAGAGTAAAAACAAAATTGCAAATATTTATTAGTTATAATTTCTCCGGTTTCATTAATTATACTTCCTTTAATAAATGCTCTATTGTTGGATGCTTTACATTCTGTAACATTTAATTTAATAGAGGTATTTATTTCTGATACATAATTTATATTATGAATATTATTTGTGCGGTTCAATGAACCTAAATATATAAATAAAGATACAAAAAGAAAACTTAATATAAATAGTAGAAAATATTTAATAAATTTATTCATTGTTTTCATAAAAAAACTCTCCTTAAAAATTATGTTAATATTATACTATAAGATTATAAAAAAGTAAATAAATATTTGAAAAAACATTGACAAAACAAAGATTAGAATGGTAAAATATATAGCGTTAATGTGTAAAAATAGGAGGTGAAATAAAAAGTGCCAACAATAAACCAATTAGTAAGAAAAGGTAGAAAAACAAGTACAACAAAATCTACAGCTCCAGCATTACAAAAAGGATTTAATTCAAAATTAAACAAACAAACAAATAATAGAGCACCACAAAAAAGAGGAGTATGTACAGTTGTAAAAACAGTAACACCTAAAAAACCAAACTCTGCGTTAAGAAAAGTAGCAAGAGTAAGATTATCTAATGGATATGAGGTAACATCATATATTCCAGGAATAGGACATAATTTACAAGAACATAGTGTTGTATTAATCAGAGGTGGAAGGGTAAAAGATATACCAGGTGTTAGATACCATATTATAAGAGGAACTTTAGATACAGCAGGTGTTAAAGATAGAATGCAAGCTAGATCTAAGTATGGTGCAAAAAGACCAAAAAAATAATAATGGTTTAATGTACAAAAATAGTGCTAAATAAAGAGATATAATAAAATTAATATAGATTTAATAGCACTATACGGAAAGGTCAATAACCTTTCAGAGTAACTTAAGATACTTTTTTAAGTATGTAATTATAAGATAAAGGAGTGAAGAATAGTGCCAAGAAGAGGATATATAGCAAAAAGAGAAGTTTTACCAGACCCAATATATAATAGCAAAGTTGTTACAAAATTAAAAAAAAACATAATGTTAAATAGTGAAAAAACAGTTGCTCAAAAAATAGTATATGATGCATTTAATATTATAGAGAAAAAAGAGGGAAAAGAACCTTTAGAAGTTTTTGAAGCAGCTTTAAATAATGTTATGCCAGTTCTTGAAGTTAAAGCAAGACGTGTAGGTGGAGCAACTTACCAAGTACCACTTGAAATTAGAGCAGAAAGAAGACAAACTCTAGGATTAAGATGGTTAGTTTTATATGCTAGAAAAAGACATGAAAAAACAATGGCAGAAAAATTAGCAGGAGAAATAATAGATGCTGTTAACAATGCTGGTGGAGCATTTAAGAAAAAAGAAGAAACACATAGAATGGCAGAAGCTAATAAAGCTTTCGCACATTACAAATTCTAGAATTGAACTATACTATAAAAAATTATTGTATATGGTTCATATTAGTTAAATTGATAAAAATAATTAGATAAATAGGAGGAAAAGAAATGGCAGGTAGAGCATTTCCACTAGAAAAAACAAGAAATATAGGAATAATGGCTCACATAGATGCTGGAAAAACAACAACAACAGAGAGAATCCTTTTTTATACAGGAAAAACTCATAAAATAGGAGAAGTTCATGATGGAGCAGCTACTATGGATTGGATGGAACAAGAGCAAGAAAGAGGTATTACAATTACTTCTGCTGCAACAACATGCCAATGGTTAGGTCATAGAATAAACATAATAGATACACCAGGACATGTGGATTTCACTGTTGAAGTTGAAAGATCTTTAAGAGTTTTAGACGGTTCTGTTACAGTATTTTGTGCAAAAGGTGGGGTACAACCACAATCAGAAACTGTATGGAGACAAGCAGATAACTATAAAGTTCCAAGAATGGCGTATGTTAATAAAATGGATATTACAGGAGCTAATTTTTATTCTTGTGTTGATCAAATGAGAAATAGATTAAATGCAAATGCTATTCCAATTCAATTACCAATTGGGGCTGAAGCTGACTTTAAGGGAATAGTAGATTTAATTAAGATGAGAGCATTTATTCATAAAGACGATTTAGGCAAGGAAATTGAAGAAACAGATGTACCAGATGACCTAATTGAGAAAGCAAAAAAATATAGATCAGAAATGGTTGAAGCAGCTGCTGAACAAGATGATGATTTAATGATGAAATATTTGGAAGGTGAAGAGCTTTCAGAAGAAGAAATAAAAAAAGGCTTAAGAATAGGAACAATAAATAATAACATAGTTCCTGTATGCTGTGGTTCATCATATAAAAATAAAGGTGTTCAAGAATTATTAAATGCAGTAGTAGATTATATGCCATCACCATTAGACATACCACATATTAAAGGTGTAACATTAGATGGAGAAGAAACAGAAAGAAAAACATCTGATACAGAACCATTTGCAGCATTAGCATTTAAAATTGCAACAGATCCATTCGTTGGAAAACTTTGTTTCTTTAGAGTTTATTCAGGTACATTAGAATCTGGTTCAACTGTTTTAAATGCCAATAAAGATAAAAAAGAAAGAATAGGAAGAATTCTTCAAATGCATGCAAACCATAGGGAAGATATAGAAAAAGTATATTCTGGAGATATTGCAGCAGCTGTTGGATTAAGAGAAGTAACAACAGGTGATACATTATGCGATGTAAACCACCCAGTTATATTAGAATCTATGGAATTCCCAGAACCAGTTATTGAAATTGCAATTGAGCCAAAGGATAAAGTTGCTCAAGAAAAAATGGGTATAGCATTAGCAAAATTATCAGAAGAAGATCCAACATTTAAAACATATACAAACCAAGAAACAGGTCAAACAATTATAGCAGGTATGGGTGAGTTACACCTAGACATCATAGTAGATAGATTAAAAAGGGAATTTAAAGTAGAATGTAATGTAGGTAAACCACAAGTTTCTTATAAAGAGACAATAAGAAACAAAGTAAGAGTTGAAGGTAAATTTATTCGTCAATCTGGTGGACGTGGACAATATGGACATGTTTGGATAGAATTAGAACCATTAGAGCCAGGAACAGGAATTCAATTCGAAAGTAAAATTGTTGGTGGTGTTGTTCCAAAAGAATATGTAAAACCAACAGAAGAAGGTATAAGAGAAGCAGCAGAAAGTGGTATATTAGCTGGTTATCCAGTTATAGACTTTAAAGCTACTTTAGTAGATGGTTCATATCATGATGTAGACTCATCAGAAATGGCATTTAAAATAGCTGGTTCTATGGCATTTAAAGAGGGATGTAGACAAGCAAAATCTGTAATACTAGAACCAATTATGAAAGTTGAAGTAACAGTCCCAGAAGAATATATGGGAGATGTTATTGGTGATGTAAACTCTAGACGTGGAAGAATGGAAGGAATGGAAGCAAGAAATGGAATGCAAATAATAAAAGCATTTATTCCACTTTCAGAAATGTTTGGTTATGCAACAGATTTACGTTCTAAGACACAAGGTAGGGGAACATATTCAATGGAACCAAGCCACTATGAAGAAGTTCCAAAATCAATATTAGAAACAATAGTTGCATCAAGAGCAAAAAAAGAGTAAAAGCAAAAAATATTTATAAAGCTATTGCAAAAATATAAAAAGTGTTATAAAATATGGTTGCATAAAAAAGTTTTTAAATTTAAAAAATATAAAATCGAAGTAAATTTGCAGTTTGGATTTTAAGTAAACTGCAAAAGAACAGATTACTTCGTAGTTTGAAGGAGGAAAATTAAATGGCAAAAGCAAAATTTGAAAGAACAAAACCACACGTTAACATTGGTACAATCGGACATGTTGACCATGGTAAAACAACAACAACAGCAGCTATTACAAAATGGCTAGGATTATTAGGAAAGGCTCAATATACAGCATATGATCAAATCGATGGAGCTCCAGAAGAAAAAGCAAGAGGAATTACAATTAACACAGCTCACGTAGAATACGAAACAGAAAAAAGACATTATGCACATGTTGACTGTCCAGGACATGCTGACTATGTAAAAAACATGATTACTGGTGCAGCACAAATGGATGGTGCAATACTAGTTGTATCTGCAGCAGATGGACCAATGCCTCAAACAAGAGAGCATATATTACTTGCAAGACAAGTTGGTGTTAAATATATCGTTGTTTATCTAAACAAATGCGATATGGTTGATGATCCAGAATTACTTGAATTAGTTGAAATGGAAGTTAGAGACTTATTATCTAGCTATGAATTCCCAGGAGATGAAATTCCAATTATAAAAGGATCTTCATTAAAAGTTCTTGAAAGTACATCAACAGATCCAAATGCACCAGAATATGCTTGCATGAAAGAATTAATGGATGCAGTAGATTCTTACATACCAACTCCAGAAAGACCAGTTGATCAACCATTCTTAATGCCAATTGAAGACGTATTTACAATTACAGGTAGAGGAACAGTTGTTACAGGTAGAGTTGAAAGAGGAACAGTTAAACTTCAAGATGAAGTTGAAATTATTGGTTTATCAACAGAAAATAAAAAATCAGTTGTTACTGGTGTTGAAATGTTCAGAAAATTATTAGACCAAGCAGAAGCAGGAGACAATATTGGTGTATTATTAAGAGGTATTGAAAAGAAAGATGTTGAAAGAGGTCAAGTACTTGCAAAACCAGGAACTGTACATCCACATACAAAATTTAAAGCAGAAGTATATGTTCTAACTAAAGAAGAGGGTGGAAGACATACACCATTCTTTAATGGTTATAGACCACAATTCTACTTTAGAACAACAGATGTTACAGGATTAGTAGAATTACCAGCTGGAACAGAAATGGTAATGCCAGGAGATAACATTACTATGACAATTGAATTAATTACACCTATCGCTATGGAAAAAGGATTAAGATTTGCTATACGTGAAGGTGGTAGAACAGTTGGTTCAGGTATTGTTTCTGAAATAATAGAATAATAAGTTTATTAGTTAAGACCAGAGGTTATATGTAATCTCTGGTTTTTTAAAGCAAATAGAGAAAGAATTATGAGTAAAAAGAATAAAGGGGAGATATTAAATATGAAAAAAAGTGTAAAGATTTTATTAATAGTTATAAGTTTAGTATTGGTTCTTACTGCTTTGACTGGATGTGGAAACAATGAAGTAAATAACAATCAATCAGAACTTAATAATACAAGCAATCAATCAGAAGGGGAAACATTAACAAGAGGAACAATAGACGAAAATAATGTATATAATAATGGATATGCTGATATAACATTTAAGTTACCAGATGGATGGGCATTTGCTACTGATGAACAGATTGCAGATATGATGAATGTTGCAGTAGAAATGCTAGATAGTGAGAATGGAAATTTAGCTGAAGTTATAGAAGAGACAGGTCTTTATGATATGGTAGCTAATGATCAAACTAATGGGACTAGTGTAATGGTTATGTTCGAAAAATCAATGTTAAATGTAAATGAAGAATATTATTTAAATAATGTAAAAAACGGACTAGAAGCTGTTACTGAATTTAGTTATCAAGTATCAGATGAAATAACAACGCAAACAGTTGGTGGAAGAGAATATAAAGTTTTAACAGCAGAAGTTCCAGAATATAATATGGTACAAAAATATTATGTTGAAAAAAAGGACAATTATTTTATAGATATATTAATTACATATATTGATGGAGTAGCAGATTTAGATTCAATATTAGCAAATTTCCAATAATTTAAAAATTAGAGATTATAGTGAATATATACTAGAATGTATATTTCACAAAAATCTCTATTTTTTTATTTTTTCCTTGAATATAATTAATTAATATAATAAAATTATGTTGTAATTTTAGTTGAGGAGTGGTAAAAATGTTAAATATTAATGTAGATTTTAAATACACTGAAAAAAAAAAAAAAGAAATAATGAAATATAAAGATATGGTAGAAAAGATTCATAATGAATTACATGAAATTTCAACAAATGAAAATGAATTTGCAGGTTGGTTACAACTTCCTACCAGTTATAATAAAGATGAATTTAAAAAAATAAAAAAAGCAGCAGAAAAAATAAAAAAAGATTCAGATGTTTTATTAGTTATAGGAATAGGTGGTTCCTATTTAGGTGCAAGAGCAGTAATTGAAGCCTTAAACAATACTTTTTATAATGTTTTGACAGATAAACAAAGAAAAACACCACAGATATTTTTTGTGGGAAATAATATGAGTCCAGATTATTTAAATGATTTGCTAGAATGTATATCAAAAAAGGATGTTTCAGTAAATGTAATTTCAAAATCTGGAACAACAACAGAACCAGCAATTGCATTTAGAATTTTTAGAGAATATTTGGAATCTAAATATGGTATAGATGAGGCGAGAAGAAGAATATATGTAACAACAGATAAAGAAAAAGGAGCTTTAAAAAGTTTAGCTAATGAAGAAGAGTATGAAACATTTATTGTTCCAGATAATATTGGCGGTAGGTATTCTGTTCTAACTGCAGTTGGGTTACTGCCAATAGCAGTTTCAGGTATAGATATTGAAAAATTAATGAATGGTGCAAGAAATGGTCAAGAAAAATATAATAATAGCGATTTAAAATATAATAATTGTTACAAATATGCTGTAGCAAGAAATATTTTATACAAACAAGATAAAAAAACAGAAATACTTGTGAGTTATGAACCAAAAATGCTGTATTTTACTGAATGGTGGAAACAACTTTATGGCGAAAGTGAAGGTAAAGACGGAAAAGGAATCTTCCCAGCTAGTGCAACATTTACAACAGATTTACATTCACTAGGACAATATATACAAGAAGGTAGAAGAGAATTATTTGAAACAGTAATTAATATAGAGAAAACAAAAACAGATATAAAAATGAAAGCTGATGAAGACAATCTTGATGGGTTAAATTATCTTGAAGGTAAAACAATGAATTACATAAATCATAAGGCAATGGAGGGAACAATACAAGCACATACTGAAGGTAATGTACCAAATATTTTGATAAATATAGATAAATTAGATGAAGAAAATTTGGGAGAATTGATATATTTTTTTGAACTTGCATGTGCAATTTCAGCTAAAATATTGGGTGTAAATCCATTTAATCAACCAGGAGTAGAAGCATATAAGAAAAATATGTTTAAACTATTAGAAAAACCAGGTTATTAAATAAAATAAAGCTTATATCTATAAAGGATGTAAGCTTTATTTATTTGTATAGTGTGAGGCTGATTTTTACATAAATAATGGAAAATTTGTAGATATATTCAATAGTATATAGATTTTTAGAAATTTTATAAAAAAATATACAAAAATTATTTTTTTAATGATATAATTTAAAAGAATTCTGAGGGGGAAAATATATGGGAAAAATTGTATTATTAGATGAATTAACAATAAACCAAATTGCTGCAGGTGAAGTTATAGAAAGACCAGCATCTGTTGTAAAGGAAATAGTAGAAAATTCCATAGATGCAGGAGCAACTAAAATAGATATAGAAGTTCAAAATGGAGGAATTAAAAAAATAAGAGTAATAGATAATGGCTCTGGAATAAAAGAAGATGACTTAGAATTTGCTTTTGAGAGACATGCAACTAGCAAAATAAGAACAGCCACTGATTTAGAAACAGTAAAATCTATGGGATTTAGAGGTGAGGCTTTAGCAAGTATTGCTGCAATTGCAAATGTAGAATTAGTAACAAAAACCGAAGAAGACAGTATTGGTCATAAAATAGTGTTAGAAGGTGGAGATGTTATTGAAAAAACAGAAATCGGAGCTCAAAAAGGAACAAGCATAACAGTTACTAATCTTTTTTATAATACACCAGTAAGATATAAATTTTTAAAGAAGGACTACACAGAACTTCGGATATATAGAAGATGTAGTAAAAAGAATTGCACTTGCAAATCCTAATGTAGCAATAAAATTGAAAAATGAGAATAAAGTAATAATACAAACAAATGGTAATGGAGATTTAAATACCGTTGTATATACTTTATATGGAAAAGAAATCGCAGATTGTTTAGTAACTGTTGATTATAAATATGAAGATATACAAATAACTGGAGTTGTTGGAAAACCGGAAATTGCCAGATCAAATAAATCATATCAAATGTTTTTTGTAAATAAAAGATTTATAAAAGATAAAACATTAACTGCATGTGCAGAACAAGCATTTAAAGGACTACTTCCGATTGGAAAATTTGGATTTCTAATTTTAAACTTAGAAATGGATTCTAGAAAAATAGATGTAAATGTACATCCAACGAAATTAGAAATAAGATTTCAAGAAGAGCAAAAGGTTTTTAAAGCGGTATATCATGCTATTAGAGATAGTTTGCTAAAAATAGAATTAGTAAGAAATGCAGAACAACAAGAAACTAGTTCATTAAAAGATAAGCCAAATTTTGAGGACAAGCAAAAAGAAGTTAAAATACAAGAGCCTAAAGATGAAAAAACATTACAAAAACCAATTCCACATGAACCAGGTCTTTTTGGATTCCTAAAAAAGAAAACAACATCTGAAGAAATTAAAGAAGAAAACGATAATTTTCTTGCTGATATATTTAGTAAAAAAACAAAAGAACAGTATGAGGATGAATCACAATTACATAATCAATTTTATGATAAAGAAGAGTCTAAAGAAATTAATATAGAACAACAAACATCAATTGATAAAAAAGAAGATTTAGATTTTAATGAAATGTACAGTAAAACTTTTGGAAAAGAAATAAAGGATGTAAAAAAGGAAGATGATATACCAAAGTTTGAAAATATTTCATTATTTGAAGAACAAGAAGCATATGAACAATTGCCAGAATATAAATACTGTGGCACAGTATTTTCTACATACATAATAATAGAAATGAATAACGAGATGTACATTATAGATCAACATGCAGCACATGAAAGGATAATGTATGAAAAAATAAAAAAGAATTATTATGAAAATAATGAAAAAGATTCTCAGATTTTGCTATTGCCAGACATAATTAATTTAAGTTACAAAGAAAAATCCATTGTTAAAGAAAACATAGATATGTTTACAAGAGCAGGATTTATGATAGAAGAATTTGGCGAAAATACAATTAGATTAATTGGTGTACCAACAGTATGTGTTGAATTAGATACTAAAGAATTATTCTTAGAAATACTAGATGCAGTTAATACAGTAGCAATTACTGCTATACAAGAAAAAGAAGATAAGTTTATCGCAACAGTTGCATGTAAAGCTGCTGTAAAGGCAAACCATACATTAAATGAGCAGGAAGTAAAAGAATTAATGAATAAATTATTAAAGTTACCAAATCCATTTACATGCCCACATGGTAGACCAACAGCGATAAAAATGAGTAAATATGATATTGAAAAAAAATTTAATAGGAAGTAATTTATGAAAAAAGATAAAGTTATTGTAATTGTAGGCCCTACGGCTTCTCGGGAAAAGTAAATTAGCAATAGAACTTGCCAAACAAATAAATGGAGAAATAATTTCAGCAGATTCAATGCAAATATATAAAGATATGAATATTGGAACAGCTAAAGTATCTAGAGAAGAAATGGAAAATATAAAACATTATATGATTGATTTTCTGTCTCCAGAAGAAAGATACAATGTGTCTGAATACAAAATATCGGCAGAAAAAGATATAGAGGAAGTTTTAAAAAATGGGAAAGTTCCAATAGTTACAGGTGGCACGGGGCTATATATAAATTCATTAATATATGGGATTGAATTTCAAAAAGAAGAATTTGATGAAAAATATAGAGAGAAATTAAATGATATTGCAGAAAAAGACGGATTAGAAAAACTTTATGAAGAAGCGGTAAAAATTGATTGGGAAGCAATGCAAAAAATTAGCAAAAATGATAAAAAAAGGATAATAAGAGTATTAGAAATATATCATAAAACTGGAAAAACAAAAACAGAGCAAGAAAGGGAATCTAGGGCAAATGGAGTAAAGTATAAGTATTATGTATTTGGTATAGATGTAAAAAGGGAAATTCTTTATGGTAAAATAAATGACAGAGTAGATAAGATGATAGATGAAGGATTAATTAATGAAGTAGAAAATATATTAAAGAAGTATAAAAAATTCCCAACAGCAATGCAAGGATTAGGATATAAAGAAGTAGTAGAATATTTGAACAAACAAATAACCAAAGAAGAAATGATAGACAAAATTAAAACAGAAACTAGACATTATGCTAAAAGACAATTAACATGGTTTAGAAAAAACAAAGAGATAATATGGCTGAATGGAGAAAATAGTATTGCAGATAATGTAAAAATTATAACGGAAAAGGTATTTAACTAATTTATGATTATTGATAATTAGAAAAATCATATAAAAGGAGAATTACATTGGGTAAAAAAATTAAAAACAAAAAAATAAAAAAGCAAATAAGAGATACGTTCTTTTTAACATTTATAATACTTATAATTGTTATTATTTTGTATGCCGTTATTTCTTTGGTAGGTTCACCTACAAAGACTTTTTTACTAAATAAGAGTACAATATCGGAAGAAGAAAGTAAAGTTGGATATGTTATTAGAGAAGAAGAAGTTCTTCAAAGTATAGACGATAACACCAAGATAGAACCTATAAAAAATGAAGGAGAAAGAGTTTCAACAGGTAAGCCAGTATTTAAATATTATAGTGTTAATGAAGAAGAAATAACAAAACAGCTAGATGAATTAAATAGTCAAATTCAAGAGGCACTTCTTGGAAAAACAGATCTAGGCTCTAGTGATGTAAAAGCTCTAGAAAGCCAAATAGAAAAACAAGTAGAAAATTTAAGAAATGAAAATAATATGCAAGCCATATTAGAGTGTAAAAATAATATATCAGATTATATTGTAAAAAAAGCTAAAATTGCGGGAAGTCTTAGTACTGCTGGAGAATATATTAATAATTTAATTGCTCAAAGAAATTCATTAGAAGAAACATTAAATAATGGTTCACAATATGTTAATAGTACTATGAGTGGAGTAGTATCATATAGAATAGATGGTCTAGAAGAAGAACTATCAATAGATAATCTAGATAATATAACAAGTGATTATTTAAAGTCTTTAAATCTAACAACAGGGCAAATTGTTAGTAAAAATAATAATAAAGCTAAAGTTATAAATAATTTTGAGTGTTATATTGCAGTAACATTTCACTCAGAAGAGGCAATTTTAGCTCAAGAAGGAGATAACATAACACTTAGGTTGTCTAATAAAGAAACTGTAAATGCGGAAATATATAAAATAAAAGAAGAGGACTCAGATAGACTAATAATATTTAAAATTACGGATGGAGCAGAAGAATTAATAAATTATAGAAAAATATCACTAGATGTAATTTGGTGGACATATACAGGATTAATTGTACCTAAAAGTGCAATATTATATGAAAATGGTAAAAGTTATGTTTTAATAAAGAAAAATACAGAATATACAAAAATTTTGATAAAAGTAAAAAAAGAAAATGATAGTTATTGCGTAATAGACAACTATAGTACAGAGGAGCTAATGGAGCTTGGATATACTACAGAACAGATAAATAAGATGCGAGAAATTAAAATATATGATGAAGTAATAGTAGATCCGGAGCTATAATAATATTACAATAATGTTACAAAAAAATGAAAAAACAAAGACAATTAAAAAAACTATTGACAATAAAAAAAGTTTATAATATTATAATGCTAAATTACCAAGGAGAATTTTAGGAGGTTTAAAATGGCAGTTGCAATTGTAAATAAAGTATTAGATCTTTTAGGAGTAGAAACAAATGGCCAAGAAGATTATGAGGATGAAAACGATTATGATACACTAGAAACAGAAAGTGATGAAGAAACAGAAGAAAGAGGTTTTTTTAAAAGAAATAAAGTTGTAAGTATGCCACAAGCTCAACAAGTAAAAATGGTTATTACTCAGCCAACATCTTTTGAACAATCGGAGGAAATATGTGGATATTTAAAAGAAAAAAAATCTGTAATTATTAATTTAGAATATGTTAACAAAGATGTTGCAAGAAGAATTATAGATTTTGTGGCTGGAGCTGTAAATGCATTAGATGGACATATGCAGAAAATTTCAAATGCTATATTTCTTGTAGCACCTATGAACTATGATATTGCAAGCGATTTGGCAAGAGAAGAATTAAAAAATAAAGTTTCAGTATCGTGGTTAAGAAACAACTAATGTGTTGGGCAGAATTTAACTCTGCCCTTAAATCTTATATTTAAGAAAAGTTTTAGCAAAAAAAGATAAAGGAGCGAAAAATTATGATAACACCGTTAGATATAGAAAATAAAAAATTTGCAAAACAAATGGTAAATGGATATAATGTAAATGAGGTAGATGACTTCTTAGATGAAGTAACAGCTTCATATAGCAAGTTATATAAAGAAAATGCTGAATTAAAAGAAAGTGCAGAGGAACTAAATAATGATGTTGGACAGTATAAAAATATAGAAACAACAATTCAAAATACGTTAGTAATGGCACAAAAAACTGCAGATGAAATACAAACAGTAGCAAAAAAACAAGCTGAACAGATTATTAAAGAGGCAGAATCAAAAGCAAAACAATCTGTTGATGAACTTAATTTACAAATTACAGTAAAACAAAAAGAATTTGAAGAATTAAAAAGGCAATTTGATGTATATAAGGCTAAAATGGAATCATTATTAATATCACAATTAGAATTAATAAAGGATATAAACAATAAAGAATAACAAAAAAGACGGGTTCCTAACCCGTCTTTAAAAGTTATGGAGGGGAAAATGACAACGTTAGAAATTGCTAACAAAATTAAAAATGCAGGAGGAAGGCTATATATTGTTGGAGGATCAGTAAGAGACAAAATACTAGGAAGAGAATGTAAAGATGAGGATTATTGTATTACAGGAATTACAAAAGAAGAATTTGCATCAATATTCCCAGAATCCAAATATATAGGAAAGAGTTTTGGCGTTTTTGAATTTAATAATAAAGAATTTGCTATAGCTAGAAAAGAAAAAAAAACAGGAATAGGACATAAAGAGTTTGATATAGAAAACAATAAAAATATAACAATTGAGGAAGATTTAAGAAGAAGAGACATAACTATAAATAGTATAGCACAAGATGTAATAACTGGAGAAATAATTGATCCATATAATGGAATAAAGGATTTAGAAGAAAAAAAAATAAAAGCTGTAAGTAGTGCATTTAAAGAAGATCCATTAAGAGTTTATAGAGTTGCAAGAATTGCTACAGAATTAGAATTTGATGTAGAAATAAATACATTAAAAATGATGAATTCTTTAAAAAATGAATTGGTAAGCTTATCTAAAGAAAGAGTTTTTGATGAACTAAGAAAAGCTTTGAGAACAAATAAACCATCAATATTTTTTGATGTCTTAAGAAAAGCAGATGTATTAGATGTGCACTTTAAGGAAATATATGATTTAATTGGTGCTTTGCAACCACCACAATACCACCCAGAAGGAGACAGTTATAATCATACAATGACAACATTAGATAATTCTGCAAGAATAACTAAAAATGAAAAAATAAGATTTGCATGTTTAGTGCATGATTTAGGAAAAGGAAGAACACCAAAAGAAATGTATCCCCATCACTATGGACATGAAAAAAATGGCATAGAGCCATTAATGGAACTTGCAAAAAGAATAGGAATTCCAAAAGAATGGAAAGAATGTGGTATTACAGCAATTAAGGAACATATGAGGGGGCGGAATTTTTTATAAAATGACAATACCAAAACAGGTGCTTTTTATAGAAAGAGTAGCCAAAAGCAAACTGGGACTAGATGGTTTACAAAAAGTAGTATATTCAGATAGAACAAGAAATGGTGAAAAAAATATTGAAAATAAGGAATATAACTTCGAAAAATTGGGCAGAAAAATGTTAAAAGCAGTAGATGGAAATTATATAAAAAATAAATATAATATAGAAACAGGTAAAAAATTCGGTCAAAAATTACATGAGGAACGTGTAAAATGGCTTAGAAATCAATTAAACCAACAATAAATAAAAAGGGGGAATTTGATGAAGGTTAAACTAAAATCCCAAAAAGGAGCAATTACATTAATAGTATTAGTCGCAATGTTATTTTTAACAATGTTTTTAATGAGTATGTATATAATATTGGCAAATGAGGCTCAAACATCAGCAGAAACTACTAAAAAAATAGCAGAAAAATATAATAATATAAGCGATGTAGGATATGAAGCCATAGAATTGCCAGAAGGCTGGGGAGAGATAGAAAATCCAGAAGGGTGGAGTGACAAAGTAACAGCGATAACAGATGGAACACATATTGTCCCATTACCAAATGGATATGAAATAATAGAAGGAGTAGAAGGAGAAACATCAGTAGAAAAAGGCTTAGTAATAAAAGACAGATATGACAACGAATTTGTATGGACACCAGTAACAGAAGACTTAAATGCATCTTATTCATCTTCATCGAGTTATAGTGAGCCAAAAGCACTAACATATATAGCTTCTACCTATGGTAACAATGCCTATGATTCACAAGGAATGTTAGATTACCTATATGGAGAAAACTATTATAATTATTCTGAAGATTTTAATTATGCAGATGATTATGCAAAAATGGTAGCAAGTGTAAATAAATATAATGGTTTTTATATAGGAAGATATGAAACGACAATAGATGAAGAAGGAAACATTGGTTCAAAATATAATACAGAAGTATTAACAGCAGGCAGCATCTTAAAGGAAGGAACAAATCCAAATACAAGTGAGAAATATTATTATCAATGGTATGGATTATATTATGCAACAAAAAATGCAAATGTAGAAGGAAATGGAGACTATGTGCAAACAAGCATGATATGGGGACAGCAGTGGGATGTAATGATAGAGTACTTTAATAATAAAAGTATAGACTATTCTGCATTTGGAACAACATCAGGAGTGATAAAATCAGGACAATCAACAAATAGTAATGGAAATAAAGATGAAATATATAATATATATGATTTAAGGACAAATTGTAGGGAGTGGACTGCAGAGGCCAATCGGCACCTACTATCGCGTTCTTAGAGGAGGCAAATACAATTTCAACAATTCAGCTTCTGTTCGCTACCTCTTCCCTCCGAACGGCAGCGACAGCAACATGGGGTCACGCGCCACACTTTATATAAAATAAACGTAAATCATAAAGCGGTAACAAGTAATTATACAATAAATTCTAAAAAATATTGAAAAAAAATCACTTCTATGGTATAGTAATATACTGGTTAGGGAAGATTTTTCCCTAGTATATACCATATTAAAGGAGTGATTTCTTTATGCAAAATAAATATGATGTTATTGTTGTAGGCATGGGACCAAGCTCTGTTTTTTGTGCATACGAATTAATACAACTTAAAAAATATAAAAAAATATTGTTAATAGATCAGGGAAAAAGAGTTGAGGAAAGAAATTGTCCAATTGAAAAAACTAAAAAATGTGTACATTGTAAGCCAATGTGCAATATAACAAATGGATTTTCAGGAGCAGGAGCATTTTCAGATGGAAAATTATCACTATATAATCCAGAGGATGATGAAATACATGTTGGGGGAAGTGTGCATAAGTATATTGGTGTACCGGAGACAAAAAAACTTATAGATTATTCAGATAAAGTATATTTAAAATTTGGTGCAGATAAACACCTAGAAGGAACAGAATATAAAGAAGAAATATCAAAAATAAATGAAAGAGCACATAAGGAAGGAATAAAATTAATAAATATTCCAATTAGACATTTAGGAACAGAAAAAAGCCATGAAGTATATAGAAGAATGGAAGAATACTTAGAACAAAATGGAATAGAAATGAAATTTCAAACCACTGTTGCTGACCTTATAATAGAAAATAATACTGTAAAAGGTGTAAGAGTAAAAGATGCAAAATATGTAGATGACATAAATTATAAGTTAACAGATATTTATGCAGACAAGGTCGTTCTCGCAGTTGGAAGAAAAGGTGCAAATTGGTTAGTAGAAATGTGTAACAAACATGGAATTAATTCAGAAACTGGAATTGTAGACATTGGTGTAAGATATGAGCTACCAGATGAAGTAATGAAAGATGTTAATAAATATATGTATGAGGCTAAATTTATAGGAAGAGTGGGACCTTTTAGAGATAAGGTACGAACATTTTGCCAAAATCCAAGTGGATTTGTCTCAACAGAAGTATATGATAATAATTTAACATTAGTAAATGGACATTCATATAAAGAAAGGAAGAGTACAAATACAAATTTAGCAATACTTGTATCACATCATTTTACACACCCATTCAAAAAACCTATTGAATATGGACGTAATGTTGCACAAAATTTAAATGATTTAGGTGCAGGTAATATTGTTGTACAAAGACTTGGTGATATATATAGAGGAAAAAGAACATGGGACTTTGAATTAGAAAAAAATTCTGTAGTACCAACATTAAAATCTGCTGTTGCAGGAGATATAACATTTGCACTTGGATATAGAACAATGACAAGCATATTAGAATTTATAAGAGCAGTAGACAAAGTTGTAGAGGGATTTGGAAATCCAGACAATCTTTTATATGCACCAGAAATTAAATTTTATAGTAATAAAGTTATTGTAGATAAAAATTTTGAGACAAATGTAAAAGGTTTATACTCTATTGGAGATGGAGGAGGAATGACAAGAGGATTAATGATGGCATCATGTTCAGGAGTACAAATGGCAAGAAATTTATAATAATACTATAGGAAGGATATAGACATGGATAAAATATCAGTAATAGTTCCAATATATAATGTAGAAAAATATTTAAAAGATTGTATAGAATCAATAATAAATCAGACATATAGTAACATAGAAATAATATTAGTAAATGATGGCTCAACAGATTCTTCATTAGAAATATGCGAAGAATATTTAAATAAAAATGATAAGATAGTTATTGTAAACAAAAAAAATGGCGGATTAAGTGATGCAAGAAATGCTGGCTTGGAAAAAGCAACAGGGAAATATATAATGTTTGTAGATGCAGATGATTATATAGCTCCAAATAGCTGTGAAATATTATATAATGCAATAAAAGATACAGATTATGAATTTGTAACTGCAAATTTTGCATTTACAAATAATGAGGGAATACCTTGGAAAAAACCAATGTTTAGCGATAAATTTCAAAATACTAGTCTTAGTATAGAGGAATATAAAAAGTCGTTCTATTTGGTAAATTCTACAGTATGGAATAAAATATTTAAAAAGGAATTTATAGATAAAAATAAATTAAAGTTTGAAGTAGGTTTACTTGCTGAAGATGCAGTTTTTACTACTAAGGCATTTATAAAATCTAAAAGAACTTATTATGTAAAAGATATAGTATATTATTATAGACAAAGAGAGTCTAAAAAAGGCAATGCATCTATATCTTTGAACTGTACAATAGATTATTTTAAAAAAGTAAATGAAGCATATAAAATCATCTATAAAAACTTTAAAAAATATAATGAAATGAATTTTTATAGATATTATTATGCTAAAAGTACAGCATATATATTATATAAATTTATAGATTCTACATTGCTAGCTGATAAAGAAAAAATCAAAATTTTAAAAATAATGAAGTGGTTTTTCAAATTAAAAATAGAATTAGATGCTCCACATACATCAAAAACAATTGATATTATTACAGATGCTATTAATGATGAAAAATATGATGAAGTATTGAAATACTCTAAAATATTAGCAGAAGCAAGAGAATATATGACAGCAGAAAAAAGGGAAAGAATGTCAAGACCAGACTATGCAAAATATAATAAAATGAAAAAAGAGGAGAAATAATGCTTTTAATAGTAGGTTTAGGAAATCCAGAAAATGAATATGCGAATACAAGACACAATATGGGGTTTAATGTAATAAATAAAATAGCTACAAAATATAAAATTGAAATCAAGGAAAACAAATTTGATGGATTATTTTGGATGGGTCAAATTGAGGATAAAAAAGTAATTTTATTAAAGCCACAAACATTTATGAATGATAGTGGAAAATGTGTAAAAAAAGTAAGAGATTTTTATAAAATTGCAGATGAAAATGTAATGGTAATATATGATGATATTGATTTAGAACCAACGAAAATAAGAATAAGAAAAAAGGGAAGTCCAGGAACACATAATGGAATGAAATCTGTAACAGAGTGCTTAGCAACACAAAATTTTCCAAGAATAAGGGTTGGTATAGGAAAACCTGAATTTAAAGATGACTTAATTAATTATGTTATAGGTAAAGTTTCAGAAGAAGAACTATTAAAATTAGATGAAGGTGTAGAAAAAGCAAAAGATGCAGTTATTGAATTTATAAAAAATGGAATTGATGTAACAATGAATAAATTTAACTAAAAAGGAGACCAAATGTTAGAACTATTAATAGACAAAAAAGAAAATGTAAAAACAATCATGCTAGTTCAAAATGGTATTTTGCTAGAAAAACATGAAGAACATGAAAATCAAAAAAGACTTGAGGGAAACATATATTTAGGGAAAGTTCAAAATGTATTATCAGGAATGCAATCAGCATTTATTGATATAGGAGAAGAAAAAAATACATTAATAAAGTTAAAAGATGTTCTTCCAAAAGTAGATACAAGAAATGCTAAAGAAAATATGGATGATAAAAATATATCAGAGATTTTAAAGTCTGGGCAAAAAATAGTTGTTCAAATAAAAAAAGATGGAACACAATCAAAAGGAGCTAAAGTATCTACACATATTAATTTGCCAGGAAGATTTACTGTACTTCTTCCTAATGCAAGCTTTATTACAATATCACAAAAAATAGAAAACCAAGAGGAACAACAAAGATTAACAAAAATTGTAAAAGAAATATTACCACCCAATATGGGTGCAATAATTAGAACAGCAGCAGAAAATAAACAAAAGGAAGATATAAAAAAAGATATTGAAAAATTATTAAATAAATGGAAGCAGATTCAAGAAGAATTAGAAAAAAATACTCCACCTAAATTGTTATATGATAATCATGCACTAATTAGAAGAACAATAATTGATATTATAGATAAAGATTTAGAAAGAATAATTGTTAATGATAAACAAGAATATAGTATACTTTCTAAAATGTTACAAGAATTTAAATTACATATTGAATTAAAAGAAAATGAAGATTTATTTAAAATGTATGATTTAAAAAAACAAATGGAAGAAATGACCAAAAGAAAAATTTGGCTAAAATGTGGTGGATTTATTACTATAGATAAAACAGAAGCATTAACAGCAATAGATGTAAACACTGGAAAATTTGTAGGAAAGAAAAATATTGAAAAAACAATATATCAAGTAAATAAAGAGGCAACCATAGAGATTGCTAAACAACTAAGATTAAGGGACATTGGTGGAATAATAATAATTGATTATATTGATATGCAGTTAGGGGAAAATAAAAAAAATATTGAAAAACTACTAAAAGAAGAATTAAAACAAGATAGAACAAAATGCCAGGTAGAAGGTTTTACAAAACTAAATTTATTAGAAATGACAAGAAAAAATATGTGTAATAATGACTGGGATGATAACGATAAATAAAAGAGGTAAAAAATGAATGTAGGATTTATATCATTAGGTTGTACTAAAAATTTAATAGATACAGAAATGGCAATTGGATTATTTAAAAATAATAATTACCAAGTAGTAAATAATGTAGAAAAGGCAGAAATAATAGTAATAAACACATGTGGTTTTATAGAATCTGCCAAAGAAGAAGCAATAAATACAATATTAGAAATGGCAAAATATAAAGAAAAAGGAATTTGTAAATATCTAATTGTAATGGGATGTTTAGTCCAAAGATATAAAAAAGAATTAGAAAAAGCATTACCTGAGGTAGATTTATTGCTTAGTATAGATGAATATACAAATTTTTGGCAAAAAATTGAAAATTTAATTAAAAATCAACAACAAATTTCTAGTCAAAAAATGGATTACTTTAATAGAGTTATTACAACAGGAAAAACTACTACATATTTAAAAATAGCAGAAGGATGTAGTAATAGATGTACATATTGTGCGATACCTAATATTAGAGGACCATATGTTAGTAGACCATTTGAAGATATAATAGATGAGGCAAAAAAACTTGCTAAAGAAGGATATAAGGAAATAATAATCATTGCACAAGACACAACAAAATATGGAATAGATTTATATGGAAAACCTCGATTTGCAGATGTTTTATCAGAAATTTCAAAAATAAAAGAATTTAAGTGGATAAGATTTTTATATGCATATCCAGAAAGTATAACAGATGAGCTAATACAGGTGGTAAAAAATAATCAAAATATATGTAGATATTTTGATATTCCAATTCAACATATTTCAAATAGAATATTAAAAAGAATGAATAGAAAAACAACAGGAAAGGATATAGAAGATTTAATAGACAAAATTAAAAAAGAAATGCCAGATGCAATTTTAAGAACATCTCTTATAGTTGGCTTTCCAGGAGAGACCGAAGATGATTTTAATGAATTAGAAAAATTTGTATTAAAAGCCAAATTTGATAAATTAGGTGTATTTACATATTCAAAAGAAGAAGGAACACCTGCTGCAAGATTACCTGAACAAATTCATTATAAAACAAAACAAAAACGATATAATAAAATAATGGAAATAGCTCAAAAAAATTCAAAAGAAAACCTAAAAAGAACAATAGGTAAAAAATTTGAGGTTCTTATAGAATCTAAAACATTTGATAATAAATACTATATTGGAAGAACATACATGGATATACCAAATGAAGATGGTGTGGTATTTGTAAAAAATACAAAACCAGTTTTGGAAGGTACATGGATAGAATGTAAAATTATAGATAAAAAAGATTATGATTTAGTTGCCAACATTAGTGAATAATAATTATTTTAAAAAGAAGATGGTAATTCCTTTATTAAAAGGAATTACTTTTTCTTTTATACGTTTATGTTTAAAATCTTTTCGAACCATATCTAATAATGCATGACCTTGCTTATAGCCATGAATTACAATAATTTCTTTAATATTTTCTGGTGCAGTGGTAATAAATTTATCTAAATAATATTCAGCTTCTAAAACTTGCATATTATGTAAATTTATTTCTAATTTATCTTCTTTAGCAATAAACATATCTTCTTGCATAAAAACACCTCTATGGTATTATTTTTAAATATAATATAAAAAATAATACTTAAAGTCAAGAAAAATTATAATTTAAGATGATAAACT
>CALXUH010000100.1 GCA_944391645.1 uncultured Clostridia bacterium
ATTTTTAAGCAAATAGACAAATAAAAAACACATCTGTTACTTGACGGTAAGATGTGTTTTCACAAATTACTGGCAAACCACTTTGTGGTTTCTCCATTTCCTATATTTATTATAATCTATTTAGAAGAAAAAAGTCAAGAAAAAATTAATATTTTTTAATAATGAGTTACAGACAAATTACAATTTTTTTATGACATTATAATAGAAACTTTAAGTATAAATTAAAAAACAATAGGTTATGTTTATGAAAAAATTTAAAAGTAATATTTGGTATATTAAAAGATAAAGTAAACGATGGAGGACAAATATATTTTTTTATATTCCAAAATGGAGAAGTAAATGTAAATTTGAAGTAGAGGAGTGAACATAGATGGATAATGAAAAAAATGAAAAGAGTTATCAAAAAATCAACCTTAACTGGTACCCAGGACATATGCTTAAAACAAAAAAACAAATAATAGAAGATTTAAACTTAATAGATGTTGTAGTAGAAATACTAGATGCAAGAATTCCTATATCTAGCCAAAATCCAGACATACAAAATATTATTAAAAACAAGAAAAAAATAATGGTGCTAAACAAAAAAGATTTGGCAGACGAAAAGCAAACTCGGTAGATGGATTGATTATTTTAAACAAAATGGAATAATAGCAATTGCAACAGATTCAAATACTGGAAAGGAAACAAAGGATATTATAAAACTTGCAAAAAAAATTATGAATGAAGAAATAGAAAAGGCTAAAGAAAAAGGACGAATAAAAAGAAATATTAGAATAATGATAATAGGAATTCCAAATGTAGGAAAATCGTCATTAATAAATAGACTAGTAAATAAAAAAACAGCAGAAGTAGGAAATAGACCGGGTGTTACAAAACAAAAACAATGGGTAAGAATAGGTCAAGGCATAGAACTATTGGATACACCAGGAGTATTATGGCCAAAGTTTGAAGATTCACAAGTAGCATTAAATTTAGCATATGTTGGGGCAATAAAAGATGAGGTTATGCCAAAAACAGATGTAGCATATCAACTACTAAATTTATTATATAAGAAATATAAAGATAAAATAATATTAAAATATAAATTGACAGAAGAAGAACAAAATAGTATAATAACACAAGAGGGAAAAAATGACATTATAAAATTAATGGATATAATTGCAAAAAAAAGAGGAGCTATTATTTCTGGTGGGGAAATAGATTATGAAAAAATATCAAGTATAATTTTGAATGATTTTAGAACTGGAAAAATAGGACAAATAACATTGGAGCAGATAAATGGAAATAAGTAAAGTAGAAGCAATGTCACCTTTAACATGGGCTTATGTTGGAGATAGTGTTTATGAAACATATATAAGAACATATTTAGTAGAAAAAACAAATTTAAAGCCACATAAACTACATATAAAAGCAATAAATTATGTTAAAGCACAGGCACAGGCAGAAAGCTTACAAAAAATATACGATAGTTTAACACAAAAAGAACAAGAAATAGTAAGAAGAGCAAGAAATACACAAAATCATCATGTGGCTAAAAATGCTAATCCAGCAGATTATATGTATTCAACAGCATTTGAAGGATTAATAGGATATTTATATTTAACTGGGCAAGAACAAAGATTAAATGAAATTTTAAAAATGATAATAATAAATAATTCAATTGATAAGGTATAATAATTGCCTTATGAATTGAATAACATGGCCCCTTGGTCAAGCGGTTAAGACGCCACCCTCTCAAGGTGGAGTGATGGGTTCGATTCCCGTAGGGGTCACCACTTTTGCTGGAAAAGTAAACATTTTCCAGCATTTTTATTAAACAAAATAATCTTTCCAATTTGAAAATTCGTTTAATACCTTATATAAATTTCTACTATAAAAAATATAATAAGCAAGCATCCCATAGGGATGCTTGCTTAGGGAGGAATGGTTTTTGCTTCAATTGCTTCCTGACAATGTTCTTCTTCATCGGGACAACAGGGAACCGGAGCCCAGCTGGCTTCGATGGGGCAGACACGGGTCTTCTCAAAATCGAAACAAGGGGTCACACAATTCTGACAATTAAGCATAAAAATCTCCTTCCAGATGGTGTGACAGAAAAATCTGTCAAAAAGTATGACCAAATTACCGAATTGTAATTTGGTGAAGTACTATAAAAGTACATCAATACAATTATACAGCTGTTTACAAGAAAAGTCAATGTTTTATAAAGTGCTATTAACAACTATAAATGTATATTATAAAAATATTTATAAAATTACTTGTAAATATTTTTTTTATTGATATAATATAATCTAGAAAAATAGAAAAATAAAGGGGAAATATTATGTTAAAAAGAGTAGCAATTATTACAAATGGTGGAGATTGCCCAGGCTTAAATGCAGTAATTCGTGCTATCGTAAAAACTGCTGAAACACATAATGTTGAATGTTATGGTTTTATAGAAGGCTATAAGGGAATGTTGAAAAATGAATTTATACGATTAGAATCAAATGGTTCTGCTTCTGGATTATTGCACAGAGGAGGAACAATAATAGGTTCATCTAATAGTACAAATTTGTTTAATTATAAAGTAGAGGAAAATGGAATTGTAGAATACAGAGATTTATCAAATGTTGCAATTGATAATGTAAAAAGAGACGGCTTTGACTGTATTTTTACTTTAGGAGGAGATGGAACTCAAAAATCTGCAAGAGATTTTTCAATAAAAGGATTAAATGTAATAGGAGTACCAAAAACAATAGATAATGATGTTGCACACACAGATATTACTTTTGGATATAATACTGCAGTATCAGTTGCAACAGAAGCACTAGATAGATTACATTCAACGGCTGAATCACACCACAGAGTAATGGTTTTAGAAGTAATGGGTAGATATGCAGGGTGGATAGCTCTAGAATCTGCAATAGCAGGAGGTGCAGATGTTGCACTTATTCCAGAAATACCATATAATATAGATAAAGTTGTAGAAAAAATAAATAAGCGAAAACAAGCAGGAAAAAAATTCAGTATAGTTGTGGTATCAGAAGGAGCTAAACCTAAAGACGGAGATATAGTAGTAAAGAAAATGCTAGATGACGGAAAAGGGTTAGACAATGTAAGGCTTGGAGGAATAGGAGAAAAAGTTGCAGAAGAAATAGAAGCAAGAACAGGTATGGTATCTAGATGTACTGTACTTGGATATGTTCAAAGAGGAGGTACACCTACATCTTATGATAGGGTACTTTCAACAAAGTATGGCTATAAAGCAATGGAACTAGCTTTAGAGGGAAAATTTAATACACTTGTAACATTAAAAAATGGTAAATTAGACTATGTACCATTAGAAGATGTTATAGGAAATAATAAGGAAATAGGTGCAAAATCTGGAGGAACAGAAAGTACTTCAATAAAAAGAGTACCTATGGATGATGACTTAATAAAAGTTGCAAGAAATTTAGATATATCTTTAGGAGACTAGGTGATAAAATGACAAATTTTAAAGAAGAAATTGCCAAAAAAATATCAGAAATAACAAATATAGATTTGAATGAATTAACAAATTATATAGAGATACCGCCAGATACAAATATGGGAGATTATGCCTTCCCTTGCTTTAAACTTGCAAAAACATTAAAAAAATCACCACAATTAATTGCAATACAATTACAGGAAAATATTAATATTGAAAATACAAATATTGAGAAAATAGAAGTAGTTGGTGGATATTTAAATATATTTATTAATAAGAAAAAATTAATAGAAACGGTATTAAAAGAAATAAATATAAAAACAGATAAATATGGATATAGTGAAATTGGACAAGGTAAGACAGCTGTTATAGAATACTCTTCTCCAAATGTTGCAAAACCATTTCATATAGGACATTTACGTACAACAGTAATTGGTGGATCTATCTATAAAATATATAAAGCATTAGGATATAATACAATTGGAATAAATTATTTAGGAGATTGGGGCCTTCAATTTGGTAAAGTATTAGCAGGATTAGAGCTTTGGGGAAAAGAATATGATATAGAAAACGATAGTATAAATAGTTTATTAAAAATATATGTAAGATTTAATGAAGAAGAAAAAATTAACCCAGAACTTACAGATGTAGCAAGGGCATGGTTTAAAAAACTAGAAGAGGGAGATAAAAATACAACTAAAACTTGGGAATGGATAAGAAAAGTTAGTATAGATAATTATAATAAAACATATAAGTTATTAAATTCTAAGTTCGATTCATATAATGGAGAAGCATATTATAATAACAAAATGGAAGCAACGGTTGAGGAATTAGAGAAAAAAGGACTATTAAAAGAAAGTCAAGGAGCAAAAATTGTAGATTTAGAAGAATACAATATGCCACCATGTATAATAATAACATCTGCAGGAACAACAATATATGCAACACGTGATATTACAGCTTTTATAGATAGAGCAAATACATATAAATTCGACAAAATGATTTATGTTGTAGGAGCAGAGCAAAAATTACATTTTGAGCAATTTTTTAAAGTCTTAGAAAAAATGGGATATGAGGAATATGTAAAAAAAGCTGAATATGTACCATTTGGATTAATTGTAGATAAAAATGGAGAAAAAATTGGAACAAGAAAGGGAAATTCTGTTTTTTTAGAGGATATATTAAATGAAGCTATAAATAAGTCTAAAAAAATAATAGAACAGAAAAATCCTAATTTAGAAAATAAAGATGATGTTGCAAGAAAAGTTGGTGTTGGAGCAATAATCTTCAACGATTTATATAATAGCAGAATAAAAGATGAGATATTTGATTGGGATACTATTTTAAATTTCCAAGGAGAAACAGGACCATATGTTCAATATATTTATGTAAGAACTAAAAGCTTAATAGAAAAAGCAAACTATAAACCTGATATAAATAATGTAGAATTTGATTTATTATTAGATGATGAAGCTATAGATATAGCAAAATTATTATATGATTTTGAGAGCATAATAATTCTTGCTGGAGAAAAAAATGAACCATCAATTATTGCAAGATATTTAATAAACTTAGCACAAAAATTTAGCACATTTTACAATAATAATAAAATTATAAATGAAGATAAAAAATTGCAAGAAGCTAGGCTTTATTTAACATATGCATCTGGAAATGTCTTAAAAATAGGAGCTAGTCTACTTGGTATGGAAATGCCTGATAAAATGTAACAATATATATTAAAATTATAGAGCATATAAAATTGCTCATTAAATGGGAGGTATTTATGAAAGTAATTGAATTAAAACATCCATTAGTAGAACACAAATTAGCAATCTTAAGAGACAAAAAAACAGGTACAAAAGAATTTAGAGAAATAATATCAGAACTTGCAACAATTCTTTGTTATGAAGCAATGAAAGATGCAAAAACTTACGAAACAGAGATAGAAACACCTATAAGAAAAATGATAACACACAAAATAAATGAAAATCACTATGCATTTATTCCAATTCTAAGAGCAGGAACAGGAATGCTAGATGGAATTATAAATGTAATTCCAAATGCAAAAATTGGACATATAGGAATGTATAGGGATGAAGAAACATTTAAACCAAATGTGTATTTCTTTAAGGTACCAAAAGACATAGAAAAAAGAGAAGCTATAATATTAGATCCAATGCTTGCAACAGGTGGATCTGCATTAGATGCTATAGAACTTTTGAAAAAAGAGGGAGTTAAAAAAATAAAATTTTTATGTATTATTGCTGCACCAGAAGGAATAAAAAAATTAGAAGAAGAACATCCAGATGTAGAAATTTATTGTGCTGCAATAGACGAAAAACTTAATGAAAATGCATATATAGTACCAGGTTTAGGAGATGCAGGAGATAGAATATTTGGAACAAAATAGAAATATTAATTTATAAAAATTTTTGAAGGTACGTTTCAAAAAAAAGTTATTTAAGATATTATAAAAATGTAGTTTTTCAGTTTAAATTTTGAAAAAGCTACATTTTTTTTGAAATAAAATAAGCAAGAGGTTGACAAAAGTTTGTTTTATGCCATTTAAACAAAAATACAATTAAATTACCTAAAACAATATTGCAAGTTTGGGTATTTTTTGATACAATACATAGGTAATTTAAGGAGAATGCGAAATGCAAAAAACAAGTACAATTTTTGTGTGTAGTAACTGTGGAAATGAGTCAACAAAATGGTTTGGAAAGTGTACAGCATGTAACCAGTGGAATACATGTTATGAAGAAAAAACAGTAAGAAAAAGTGGGTCTAAAATATGTGAAAAATTACAGGAAAAACCTACTTTATTAAATGATGTTCAAAAACAAAATATAATTAGAAATTCTACAGGATTTGATGAGTTAGATAGAGTATTAGGTGGTGGTTTAGTTAATGGCTCTTTAATACTTCTTCGGAGGAGAGCCAGGTATTGGAAAATCCACACTAATTCTGCAAATATGCGATAAAGTTCAAGGAGATGGAAAAGTTCTTTATGTGTCTGGAGAAGAATCTGCAGAACAAATAAAAATAAGAGCAGATAGGCTTAAAATAAATAATGAAGATATTATGTTTTTAGGAGAAACAGATATAAGCTTTATTGAAGATGAAATTAAGAAATTAAAACCAAAACTTGTTGTAATAGATTCAATTCAAACAATGTATTCAGATGAAATAACATCTGCACCAGGTAGCGTAAGCCAAGTAAGAGAAATTACATCTAAAATAATGAGAATATGTAAAAAAGAAAAAATTACGACAATTATTATAGGACATGTTACTAAAGACGGTAATATTGCAGGACCAAGAGTATTAGAACACATGGTAGACACAGTTTTGTATTTAGAGGGAGAAAGATATTTTTCTTATAGAATACTTCGTGGGGTAAAAAATAGATTTGGTTCAACAAATGAAATTGGTATGTTTGAAATGCAGGAAAATGGAATGTGTGAAATAAAAAATCCATCATCAGTTCTATTGTCAGATAGAACCGAAAATTCTCCAGGTACTATAGTTGTTGCTAGTATGGAGGGGACAAGAACAATTTTAGTTGAATTACAATCATTAACAATACCAAGTGTATTTGGCTTTCCTAAAAGAACGGCGAATGGAATAGATTTTAATAGATTAACATTACTTATTGCTGTGTTAGAAAAAATAGCAGGAATGAGTTTAGGTAACCAAGATGTTTATATGAATATTGTTGGAGGAATAAAAATAAATGAACCTGCTATAGATTTAGGAATAATACTTAGTACAGCATCTAGTTTTAAATGCATGCCAATTTCAAATGATACTATAGCTATAGGAGAAGTTGGTTTAACTGGAGAAGTAAGAAATGTAAATATGATAGAAAAAAGAATAAAAGAAGCAGAAAAAATGGGATTTAAAACATGCATAATTCCAGAAAGTAACAAAAAACTATTGAAAGAAAAATATAAATTAGATATAATAGGCGTGAAAAATATTATTGAAGCAATGAAATTTTTAGGCTTAAAATAAGAGGTGAAAAATGTTAACTGAAATATTAAAGCTAATAGCTCCAGGAACTCCATTAAGAGAAGGATTAGACAATATATTAAAGGCAAAAACAGGTGCACTTATAATAATAGGAGATTCAAAGGAAGTATTAGATGTTGTAGACCGGTGGATTTAGAATAGATGAAGATTATACACCAGCTAAATTATATGAACTTGCTAAGATGGATGGAGCCATAATTTTAAGTAAAGATCTAAAAAAAATATTATTAGCAAATACTCAAATAATTCCTTCTTCTAAAATAATAACTGATGAAACAGGAACAAGGCATAGAACAGCAGAACGTACAGCAAAACAAACAGGTGAACTTGTTATAAGTATTTCACAAAGAAGGAATATAATAACTGTATTTAAAGGTGATTTTAGATATACTATAGAAGATACAGCAAAAATAATAACAAGGGCAAACCAAGCACTTCAAACATTAGATAATTATAAAAAGGTATTTGATACAAAATTAAAAATTTTGAATGAATATGAATTTAATGATATTGTAACATTAGATAATGTAATAATATGTTTACAAAGAGCAGAGATGGTAATGAAAATATCAGAAGAAGTAAACAGAGCAATTTACGAATTGGGAGCAGACGGATTTTTAGTAAAGATGCAATTAGAAGAGTTAATAGAAAACTTGCCAAATGAGGAATTGCTTATTATAAAAGACTATATTGCACCATCAAGAAGATTGGTACCAGAAAAAGTTTTAAATTTAATAAGGGAAAATGTAAAGGATGGTTTTATAGATTCTAATACCATTTCGAAACTTCTAGGATATGAAATATTTGAAAATTATGAAGAAATTGCAGTACATCCAAGGGGATATAGAATTTTAAATAAAATACCAAGAATGCCAAATGCAATAGTAAACAATTTAGTAAAAACATTCAAATCTTTTCAAAATGTGCTATCAGCGGATATACAGAAATTAGATGAAGTAGAAGGAATTGGAGAAGTAAGGGCAAAAACTATAAAGCAATCATTAAGAAGAATGCAAGAGCAATTTATGTTTGATAATTTAATGATATAAAACAAAGGAGGAAAAGATGTGAATAAAATTTTAAAATATATATGTAATAGCTTAAATATAACACAAAACACTACAAAATGTAACAAAGGAATAACACTAGTTGCATTAATAGTTACAATTATAGTTATGCTTATAATAGCAACAACTACAATATATATTGGAAAAGAAAATATAGATAATTCTAGAATGGTAAGCTTTGTTGCATATATGCAAACCATACAAGCAAAAGTAGATTTTATTGTTGAATATGATGACTATACAAAATACGGAAATACACTTACAGATAGTAATAAGAGTGTATTACAAAATATTTTAAATAGCAAAAATGAAAGCTTTGCTACGACGGTAGATAGTACATATCTTAGATATTTTGATAGTAACAATATAAAAAATGATTTAGAAATAGATAATATAGATGATGAAATTGTTATAGATTTTAATACAAGAGAAGTAATAAGTTTAAATGGGGTTAAATATGAAGGTAATACATATTATTCACAATATTATTTACCAGATGGACAAGCTTTAAAACAACAAACAGAAGAAATAAATAGAGTTGTAGAGATTGGTGATATAATATGTAATATAGATGGATTAAATGCAACATTTACAATTAAAAATATAACCATTACAAATGGGACATTAAGCTATGGAAGTATGAATAAGAATAATGAAATAAAATGGACAACTATTACAAATTATACAAAAAATGGAGAAGATGTTACTTCAAAAAATATTTCTACATCAGGAACATATTATTTTAAGTTAGTAGATAATACTACTGGAGAAGACAATGCAGATAGTGAAGGAAATTACCCGTTAGTGGACTTAAGGTTAGCAAATGAACCAAAATTGCAGGGAAACTTAACAGATTTAAGCACAAATTATAATTACTCTAATTTAAATGATTCATCTAAATGGGCTTTTGCAACAGATACAACTAATTCAGCTAATTTAGTATATTATGTTTGGATTCCAAGATTTGCTTATAAACTTAATACATCTGGGAAATTGGAGAAATTACACTTTATAAGAGGAACATCAGATGAAACAACTAGTGGAGAGTATATTAAAACATCAGAGTGGACTATACCAGAAGTATTCACAAAAAATGAAATACAAAAAACTGGTGTGTGGGTTAAGGTAAATTCACCAAACCAGACGCGGAATAGATATTGTTGATATATTAACTACAGGTACAATTTTATAATAAAATTTAATATATAAGGAGATAATAAAAATGAAAAAAAAGATTTTTTTAGCAAGTTTAGCATTAGTATTAATTTTAGTAATAATAGCATACATGGTTTATGGGTATTATTATAAAAAAACTTTAAAAACAGAGCATCCAATTGTAACAATGGAAATTGCAGATTACGGAACAGTAAAAATTGAGTTATATCCTGAAATGGCACCAAACACGGTAAGAAATTTTATTAAATTAATAAATGAAGGATATTATAATGGCTTAACATTTCATAGAGTAGAAGAAAGTTTAATTCAAGGTGGAGCCAAAGAAGAAGCAGATGATAGTGAAACAGAATATACTATTGAAGGTGAATTTGAGGTAAATGGATATAAAGAAAATACATTAAGTTTTGAAGAAGGAACAATAGGTTTGGCAAGGCAAGATTATTCAATGTATTATTACTATACAGGAGATAGCAGTTATTTAGAAGAAGGCTATAATTCTGGATATGCACAATTTTTCATTACTGCAGAAGATTGTAGTGAAGATTTTGATGGATATTATTGTGCATTTGGAAAAGTAATAGAAGGAATGGATATAATAAAACAAATAACAAAAATTGAAACAGTGGTTGAAACAGATGAGGAGACTGGAGAAACAGAAGAAACAACAACACCAGTAAACCCACCAGTAATAAACAGTATGACTGTAGACACATTTGGAATAGAATATAATGAACCAGAAAAAATAACAAAATAAAGAGGGGAAAGAATATTATGAAACAAAAATCAATGGAAAAAATAGTTGCATTATGCAAAAATAGAGGATATATTTATCCAGGATCAGAAATATATGGAGGCCTAGCAAATACATGGGATTACGGCCCACTAGGTACTGAATTTAAAAATAATGTAAAAAATGCATGGAGAAAAAAATTTATACAAGAAAATAAGTATAATGTAGGATTAGATGCAGCAATTCTAATGAACCCACAAACTTGGGTAGCATCAGGACATGTAGGTGGATTTAGTGATCCACTTATAGATTGTAAGGCTTGTAAAACAAGACATAGAGCAGATAAATTAATAGAAGATTGGATGCATGAGCATAAACAAGAAGAAATTGTTGACGGTTGGGAAGATGAAAAAATGGTTCAATTTATTAAGGAAAAAGAAATTCCCTGCCCAGAATGCGGAAAATGTGATTTTACAAGTATAAGAAAGTTTAATTTAATGTTTAAAACATTTCAAGGAGTTACAGAAGATAGTAAAGCAGAATTATATTTAAGACCAGAAACAGCACAAGGTATATTTGTAAATTTCAAGAATGTACTTAGAACAACAAGAAGAAAATTACCTATGGGCATAGCACAAATTGGTAAATCATTTAGAAACGAAATAACACCTGGAAATTTTACATTTAGAACTAGAGAATTTGAACAAATGGAATTAGAGTTTTTCTGTAAACCAGGAACTGATTTAGAATGGTTTGAATATTGGAGAAAGTTTTGCAAAGATTGGCTATTAAGCTTAGGAATAAAGGAAGAAAATATAAGACTAAGAGATCACTCACCAGAAGAACTTGCTTTTTATAGTAAAGGAACTACTGATATTGAGTTCTTATTCCCATTTGGATGGGGAGAATTATGGGGAATTGCAGATAGAACAGATTATGATTTAAAGCAACATATGGAATATTCTAAAGAAGATTTTACATATCTAGATCAAGAAACAGGAGAAAAGTTTGTTCCATATTGTGTAGAACCTTCTTTAGGCTGTGATAGAGTTGCACTTGCATTTCTTTGTAATGCATATGATGAAGAAGAAATTGCAGAGGGAGATACAAGAACAGTTTTACATTTACATCCTGCATTAGCACCTTACAAAGTGGCAGTACTTCCACTTTCTAAAAAATTATCTGAAAAGGCAACAGAAATTTTTGAAAATTTATCAAAGAAATATGTATGTGAATATGATGAAGCGGGAAGCATAGGAAAGAGATATAGAAGAGAAGATGAAATAGGAACACCATATTGTATAACAGTAGATTTTGAAACTGAAAATGACAATTCAGTAACAATAAGAGATAGAGATACAATGGAACAAATAAGGGTTAATATAGATGAAATAGAGAAATGGTTAGATGAAAAATTAGAGTTTTAGAATTATATGAGCAAGTTTTAGCTTGCTCATATGATATAAAGAGGTGAAAAATGCAAGTAAAGTATAAAGATATAATTTTTGATGTGAAAAAAAGTATAAAAGTTAATGAATTACTAAAAAAATATATTGATTTATCTGAAATAAAACCAATTGCATGTAGATTTAATAATGAAGTAAAAAGATTAGACATGCCTATAGATAAAGATGGAGAAATAGAACTTATAGATATAACTGATACAGATGGTATGAGAGTGTATAGAAGAGGACTTGTTTTTTTAGTATGTATGGCTTTTAAAGATTTATTTCCTAAAGTAAAACTTACAATAGAATATCAACTATATCATTCCATGTTTTGTACTGCAGAAAATATAGAAATAACTGATGAAATTTTAAAACAGATTCAAGAAAAAGTAGATGAAATAATATCAAAAGATATTCCAATTATAAAAACTGTTATGCCAAGAGATGAAGCAATTGATTTTTATAAAAATAATGATGATTTACGAGGAAAAGCACAACTAGAATTACCTAGTAGAGACATAGTAACTTTGTATTACTGTGATAATTATTATAATTACTTATATGGAGTTATGCCTATATCTACAGGATGTATTTTAAAATATGAGTTAAGAAAGTATGATAATGGATTTTTAATAAGATACCCTAGTAAAAAAACTCCTGAAAAAATACCTGAGCCAAGAGAAACAAGAAAATTATATAGTACATTAAAAGAAAATGATCAAACTCATAAAGTTTTGGGAATAAGCACATTGCATAAATTAAATAATAATATAAAAGAAGGTAATATAAAAGAATATATTTTATTAGATGAAGCACTTCATGAGAAAAAAATAGCTAATATTGCAGATAGTATTGCTAAAAACAAAAAAATAAAATTAGTAGCTATAGCAGGCCCATCTTCGTCTGGAAAGACAACATTTTCTAAAAGGTTATGTTTACAATTAAGACTAAATAATTTGAAGCCAGTTCCAATTTCTGTAGATAATTATTTTGTGGAAAGAGAAAATACACCAAGAGATAGTAAAAACAATTATGATTTTGAATCTATAAAAGCTATTGATACTAAATTATTAAATAGCGATATTATGAAGTTATTAAATGGGGAAGAAATACAAGCACCAACATTTAATTTCCATACAGGACACAAAGAGTATTTAGGCAATACCATGAAACTTTCAGATGATGAAATCCTAGTTATAGAAGGAATTCATTGCTTAAATGATAAATTGACATATTTAATCCCTAAAGAACAAAAATTTAAAATATATATAAGCGCACTTACTGTATTAAATATTGATAACTACAATAGAATATCAACAACAGATACAAGATTGATTAGGAGAATAGTTAGAGATAAGCAATTTAGGGGATACAATGCTGAGCATACACTAGAGATGTGGCCATCTGTAAATGAAGGTGAAGAAAAAAATATATTTGTATTCCAAGAAGAAGCAGATGAAATGTTTAATTCTTCCTTAATATATGAATTAAATGTGTTAAAACCATATGCAATGCCACTATTGAAAGAAATATCACCAAAATCTCGTATATATTCCGAAGCAAAAAGATTATATACACTATTATCGTATTTTAATACAATAGATTCAAAAGAGGTACCAAGTAATTCTTTATTAAGAGAATTTATAGGGGATTCAATATTTTCATATTAATAAATATAGGAGATAAAATGAAACCAATTTTTACAAAAATAGATGAAGAATTTATATGTGAAAACTGTGGAAAAAAAGTAAAAAAATTAGGATATTCTTGCAGAAATCATTGCAATTATTGCCTTCATTCAAAACATGTAGATAAGAACCCAGGTGATAGGAGTGAAACTTGCCATGGAATTTTAGAGCCAGTTGGGGTTGAAATAAATAATAAAAAAGGATATGTAATAATATTCAAATGTAAGAAATGTGGAGCAATACGAAAAAATAAATCTGCTGAGGATGATAATATGGATTTAATAATACAGTTAAGTTCAAAACATAATTACTAGAAATACTGTTTAGAGTTGACAAAAAATAAAAAAGAGTTTAGAATAATAAATGGAGTATATTGAACAGTCGCGTATGAAATCTAGAAATAGTTCATATGAGGAAAGTCCGGGCTCCATAGAGCAATGATGCTGGATAACGTCCAGTGAGGGAGACCTTAAGGAAAGTGCAACAGAAAATAACCGCCTATTAATTTTAATAGGTAAGGGTGAAAAGGTGAGGTAAGAGCTTACCGCTAGTATGGTGACATATTAGGACAATGTAAACCCCATCTGGAGCAACACCTAAAAAGAAGGAAAAGACTGCTCGTCATCTTCTAAAAATGGTGGCTAGAGGCATATAGTAATATATGTTCGAGATAAATGACTGTTTTAAACAGAACCCGGCTTATAGATATACTTCGTTAGCCAAAAAATAAAACCAAATTATTAATATAATAATTTGGTTTATTCATTTTATTATTGTGTATATTTATTAAAAAGTTTTTATTTTTTAAGATTAAAACGAAATAAAATTATTTTCTATAAATCTATTAATATTAGATGGATTAATACCAGAAGTTGCCGAAAGATCATTTATTGAAAGCGATTCTGATGAATTGCCTAAAATAGTATTTAATTTTGCTATATCAGCCCTATCTTTTATCTCACATTCGTAACAAATATCATTATCAGAAACAAAAAAATTACCACATCTATTACATCTTTTAAATTCCATAAAATCACCCCATAAAATATTATAACCACATTTTATCAGATAATAAAAAAAAATAAAAGATATAAATTAAAATTTTTAGATAAAATTTGATATATTTTATTAATTTAGGTTAACTTAATAAACTTCTATCAAATTAATTGACAGTTGTTTTTAAATGTTATAAAATATATAATATGTTAAAAAAGTAAGGGGAGAATGAAAATGGCAAAAAGAGATAAAAAAAAATTAATGACAAAAGTGTTAGCTTCAGTATTAGCAGGACTAATGGTATTAAGTGTTGCAGCAACTTTAATAGCATTTTTAATTAAATAATATAGGGAGGAAACAAATGACAAATAGTGTTGGTACGCAAATAAGCATGCAAAAAATTTTTGAATATTTAAAAACATTACAGCAAAATCCAATAAAAATAGTGACCATAATATTAGATGTAGTAATTGTTGTATTTTTAATTGTAAAATTAGTTCAATTAATAAAAGGAACTAGAGCGCTACAGTTGTTAAAAGGTATTATATTTTTAATTGTAATAACTATTGTAAGTGGAATGTTAGAATTAAATATACTAAATTATATACTTACTTCTTTTATGACATATGGAGTAATATTATTAATTGTAATATTTCAGCCAGAACTAAGAAGGGCCTTAGAACAATTAGGAAGTAATAAAATAAACAAATTCTTTGGTATAGATAAGGATATTGAAACCAAAACTAAAGAGAATATATACAAAATAGTTATTGCTACAATGGAGCTTTCTAAAACCAAAACAGGAGCTTTAATGGTTATTGAAAGAGATATAAAATTAAAAGATATAATGGACACAGGTGTACCAATAGATGCTGAAATTTCACCACAATTATTAGTAAATATATTTGCACCTAAAACACCTTTACACGATGGTGCAGTTGTAATTAGTGAAAATAGAATAAGGGCAGCAGCTTGTATGTTACCACTATCAAATGATAAGCATGTTTCAAAAAGAATAGGAACAAGACATCGTTCAGCTATAGGAATGTCTAAGGAATCAGATGCTATTGTTGTAGTAGTTTCAGAAGAAACTGGAAAAATATCTGTTGCAAAGGATGGAACATTAATTGCTGATGTAAAAGAAGATTCGCTAAAACAAATTCTTTTAAAAAATTTAATTACAAAGACAAGCGAAAAACAAAAAAAAGATAAAAATGGCTCGAATTAACGAGCCTAATTTTATGGGAGAAAATATGAGAAATATAAAGTTAATTATAGAATATGATGGAAAAAAATTTGGTGGATGGCAAAAACAGCCACAAAAACTTAATATTCAGGGAGAAATAGAAAAAGCAATAGAAGAAATAACTGGTGAGAAAGTAGATTTAATTGCTTCTGGAAGAACTGATGCGGGTGTACATAGTTTAGGACAAACAGCAAATTTTAAAACAGAGAGTAAAATTGATATAGAAAAAATGGCATTTGCAATAAATTCTAAATTAAAACAAAGTATAAGAATTATAAAAGCTGAAGAAGTAGATGCAACTTTTCATTCAAGATATTCTTGTAAGGGGAAAAAGTATAGATATATAATTAATAATTCAAAATATGGAAGTGCTATATATAGAAATTTGGAATACCATATGCCAATAAAGTTAGATGTAGAGAATATGAAAAAAGCTATAAAATATTTTGAGGGAGAACATGATTTTAAAGGATTTAAAGCAAGTGGTACAAGTAGTAAGAGTAGCGTAAGAACAATATATAGTGCAAAAATAGAATTAAAAGAAGAAAGAATAATTATAGAATTAGAAGGCAATGGATTTTTGTATAATATGGTAAGGATAATTGCAGGAACCATTGTAGATGTTGGATTAGGTAAAATAAAACCAGATGAAATACCTGAAATCATAAGTTCAAAGGATAGAACAAAAGCAGGCAAAACTTTACCACCACAAGGATTATATTTAGTAAATGTGTATTATTAATAATACTTAAAATTCTAAAAGTGTTAATAAAAAGCCTTCGAAGTATTGATACTTCGAAGGCTTAAATATTTTACAAAAAGTATATTATCTCTTACTAAATTGAGGTGCTTTTCTTGCTTTTTTAAGACCGTATTTTTTTCTTTCTTTCATTCTAGAATCTCTTGTTAGGAATCCAGCAGATTTTAAAATTGGTCTATATTCTGTACTATTAGCTTCTAATAATGCTCTAGAAATACCATGTCTAACAGCACCAGCTTGACCACTTATACCACCACCAGTTACTTTAGCAATAACATCATATTTATCAATTGTATTTGTAGCAACTAATGGTTGCTTAACTATAACTTTTAAAGTTTCAACACCAAAATATTCATCTATATCTTTTCCATTAATAGTAATTTTACCACTGCCATTTAATAATCTTACTCTAGCAATAGAACTTTTTCTTCTACCTGTTCCATAAAAGAAGTTTTTATCTAATTTTTTTGCCATATTATTTTACCTCCCAGATTTCTGGTTTTTGAGCTTTATTTTCATGTTCTGAACCACTGTATATTCTAACTTTAGTAATCATTTGTCTTCCTAGTCTGTTTTTTGGAAGCATACCTTTAATTGCTAGCATCATAGCTTTTTCAGGTTTTTCTTGTAACATGTTTCTTGCAGAAGTTTCTTTCATATTTCCAATATAACCAGTATGATGTCTATAAACTTTTTGATCCAATTTTTTACCAGTTAAGACAACATCTTTACAATTTAAAATAATAACATGATCACCTGTATCAATATTAGGTGTAAATGTTGGTTTATGTTTTCCTCTCAATAATTTTGCGGCTTCAGCAGCAACTCTTCCAAGTGGCTTTCCACTTGCATCAATTATATACCATTTTCTTTCAATTTCGTTTGTTTTTGCAGTGTATGTAGTATTACTCATGATAAAAATCCTCCAATCATATTGTTTTTATTTAAATATTTACTTTATATATTATAATTATATAGACTACCGGGCAAGGGTCTATAAATCATACTTAAATATTTTAATACAAAAAAAATAAAAAGTCAATAAAAACTATTGACTTTTTTAAAAATTAGTAGTAATATTATAAGGATTGTTAAAGAAGAAGTATCCATTCTCACCTTTACCAAAAGGGAAAAGGTTAATTAAAATATATTATATTATTTGTTTATGGATTAACTTGTTCTTTATATGACAAGTTATTTTTTATTTAAGGGGTGATTTAGTATCAAACAAGACTTACTAATAAATGAGCAAATAAGATTTAAAATGGTTCAAGTTATAGGGGAAAATGGAGAAAAACTTGGTAAAATGACCAAAGATGAGGCATTAGACATTGCAGAAGCAAAAAAATTAGATTTAGTTTTAGTTTCATCAAATCCAGAAAATCCTGTTTGTAGAATTATGAACTATGGAAAGCATAAATTTGAACAATCAAAAAGAGAAAAAGAATCTAAGAAAAAACAAAAAGCTCTTGAATTAAAAGAAATTAGAGTAACACCTAATATTGAAGAACACGATTTTGGTTTTAAATCTAAAAATGCGAAAAAATTTTTAACCGAAGGAAATAAAGTTAAAATAACAGTTAGATTTAGAGGTAGAGAAGTAAATTATGCAAAAATGGGAGAGGATGTTTTAAATAAATTTATCCAAGAATTGTCAGAAGTATCTACTCTAGAAAAAAAACCACTATTAGAGGGTAAAAATATGTTTATAATATTAGCACCAATTAATAAATAAAAATGCTAAATTATTATATATTCACATTAAAAATAAAGAGGAGGTAAATATAATGCCAAAATTAAAAACAAATAAAGCAGCTGCAAAAAGATATGGATATACTGCAACTGGAAAAGTTAAAAGAACAAAATCAAATAGAAGACATTTGCTTGCAAATAAAACAACAAGACAAAAAAAATCTGGAAAGATACAAAATGCTTATGCAGATAAAACATGTGAGGCAGGAATAAAAAAATTATTACCTTACGGTTAATATGATGTTTAAAAGGAGGAGATAAAAATGGCAAGAGTAAAAACAGCAAGAATTACAAGAAAAAAACATAAAAAAATATTAAAACAAGCTAAAGGATATTTTGGAGCAAAAAGATATAGATTTAGAAATGCAAATCAAGCAGTCTTAAAATCACTATCATATGCTTATGTTGGAAGAAAGGACAAAAAAAGTGATTTTAGAAAATTATGGATAGCAAGAATAAATGCTGCTAGCCGTCAAAATGGATTAACATATAGTAAGATGATTGCAGGACTAAAAAAAGCTAATATAACTATTAATAGAAAAATGTTAGCAGAACTTGCTGTAAATGATAGTAAAGCATTTACACAACTAGCTGAAATTGCTAAAAAAGCATAATAATAAAAAAATGATTTTTACTTAAGTAAAAATCGTTTTTTTTATGCAATAGAAAATTTATCCCAAAATCTTATTAAATAAAAGAATATAATTGCCATTGAATTTGAGGTTCCATTTTTAAAAGATGAAATTTAAATAAGTACGATAAAAAATAACTTTTTTATTTTGCCCTAAAATATAAAGTTTGTGGGTTCCCTGGAAAACCAGAGAACCCACATAACTTTAAAAACGGAAAATGATTTTGATGGTTGCTTTCCCAGGAAGACTGTCCTTGTAAATGTGGATATCGGCAGTTTCCAACTGGTTCAGGAAATCCTCAGAGAGGTTCTGGAATACTTCAAAAGGAAAGTTTCCAGTATGTGTGTACGTGTGGGCTGCCGGATCGATGTACTTCCAATGAGAAGCACTTGCCTTGCCGACAGCAATTTCCTGCTGAATAAGCTTTAACACAAACCGATTGAACTTGTCGGGAGAATCTCCCCTCAGTTCAGAGTTGGCGTTTGCCATATCATGGGTAGCTGCCATAATGACATCATGAGTATTAACGATATTTTCCATTTTAACCTTCCTTTCAATTGTCAACAATTTGTTTAATATGAATAAACGCACAAAAGTGCGGAAAGCAAGGAAATTTATATAAAATGAGAGAAACTCTCATATTAATTATATAATAACATAAGTTACATAATTTGTCAAAAGTTTGTTATATATATATTAAATATAGAATGGTTTAGTTAAGATGATTAATGTAAAATATAAATCTTTATTGCTTTTTTATTTTTGGTTTAGTTACTAATGATGCAACATAGCCAAAAAATATAGCTGCTGAAATACCTCCTGCGGCAGCTGCGGTACCTCCTGTAAATGCTCCAATAAAGCCATCTTGTTGAACTTTTTCAATTGCACCTTTAGCAAGTAAATTGCCAAATCCAGTATGATATTGCAATAATTATAGTTTAAGAAAATTATTTACAAATTTAATTACTAATTTTTATGTTTTCAGCAAAAACGACAAAATTTGACATTTATTTGTGATATAATACAAAAAATTAAATAATATTACTAGAAATATATATATAGATGAAATTGAGATTAGCAGAAAAATTACTAAAAAGATAGAGTATTAAAAATAATGCATAATTTAATTATATAAAATAACAAATGGGGTTAGTAAAAATGGTAAATGTTATAATTGCGGATGATAATATAAATTTTGCTACAACACTAATGAATTATATTAACGAAACTAATGAAAATATCAGAGTATTAGGAATAGCAGAGGATGGACAGAAAGCTTTAAATTTTTTAAATAGTAGGTACCATATTGATGTTGTTTTATTAGATTACAAAATGCCAATATATAATGGACAAGAAGTTTTAGAGAGGATCATTGAAAAACAAAAATATGAAAATTCATGCATTATTATTACAGGCGAAAATGAAGCAATAAAAAATATATCTGATAATAAGATGGTTTATAAAGTATTATACAAATCATTAAGTTTTATGGATATTATTGAAAATATAAATGAACTGATAAACCATAAAGCAGAGGTGAAATTAGAAAGAAATATAAAAAACAGAATTACAGAGGAACTAATTTATTTGGGATATAATATTTCCCACAATGGAACATTATATTTAATTGAAACGATATATTACATATATAATAATAAAAACAAACATTTGGACAATCTTACTAAAAGCGTATATCCAATAATTGCATCTCGTTTTAACAAGAGTGTACACAATATTAAATGTAGTATAGAGAGGGAAAACACAGAAATGTATTTGACTTGTAGAGTGGATGTTTTAAAAAAATATTTTTATTATGATGAAGATACTAAGCCAAATGTAAAAACGATAATTAATACAATTATTAATAAAATAATTTAAAAAAATATTTTTTTGTATCTTTTGTAAGAAAATGTAGAATTATAATATATAATACAAACAGAAAAAATATTATTCTGCAGATTAATATAAAGTTGAGGAAGGGGGTGATATTATGACAAAGAAAACTAAAATACTATTTGTTGTAATTATAATTATAATTTCCTTAATAATACTTGGAATAAATGTATTTGCAGAAAGTACAACCTATACATCATATTTGGATATGTTAGCAGGAAATACTACACAACAGGGAAGCACAAGACAATATAATCAAAGAAATCATAGCATTTCTCTTACAATCACTCAATTGCCTGCAACTGGTAAAATGTATATGTCTCTAGTAAAAGACGGATTCTTTAGTGATACCACAGTGTCATCAAAAGATAATATTGATATAGCACAATTAACAACATATTCGTTCTATATGGGAAACCATGACACTGGTAAATATTACTATTATTTTTCTACATTTGGAAGAGGGGCAACATTTTATGCAAATCCTGTACATATGACATGTTATGACTAATATTTTAAATTATGGCTATAGACAATTAATATAGTAGTTGTCTATAGTTATAAATAAAAAGGAGTATGTGTGGCTATGAGTTATGAAATGATTTTAAATAAAGCAAATAAGATATTTAAAAATGGTGATAAAAAAATATATGCATTAAATAATGTATCGATTACTATTAAAAATGGATTGTTTTATGCGATTATGGGGCATTCTGGTGCAGGAAAAAGTACTTTAATACAAATTTTAGGATTATTAGATAGTTTGTCTAGTGGAGAATTATACATTAACGGGAAAAACATACAAGATTTATCTGAGAATGAAAAATCATATATTAGAATGGAGCAAATAGGATTTATTTTTCAGTCATTTTATTTAAATCCAAAATTAAAAGCTATAGAAAATGTGATGTTACCTATGTATATAAATTCAAAAATAAAAAACAGTGATCGTAATTTTAAAGCAATGGAATTATTAAAAAAATTCGGTCTAGAAAAGAGAATTAATCATTACCCAAGAGAACTTTCGGGAGGAGAACAGCAAAGAGTAGCAATAGTTAGAGCTTTGGCTAATGATCCAAATTTTATATTAGCTGATGAACCTACTGGCAATTTAGATGAGGAAAATGAAGAAATTGTTTTTAACGAATTAAAAAAATTAACTAAAGAAGGAAAAACAGTGATTGTTGTTACCCATAATGATATTGTGAAAAAGTATGCAGATAAGATATTATATATGGATAATGGTGTCATAAAGGAGGAACTATGAAAATTCTAGATTATTATTTAATGTCAATAAATAATATAAAAGGAAATAAAAAAGCTTTTTTTAGAAATAGTGTTTTGATAGGTATTTCACTATCAATATTAATTTTATCATCAATTACTACAGATTCTATAAATAATGTATTAGAAAAAAATATAAAAAATAATTTATCCTATAGAAGTATTTATGTGTCAAATTATGAAGAGATTGATCAAAAAACTTTTATAAAAAACATAGAGGAAATAGAACATGTAGCAAAAGCTATACCACAGGAAGCGTATTCTACAAATATAGATATTGATTCAATAGATGGTGAAAAATTATCAGGTGCATTATCTCTAATAGGCTCAAATAATGATATTTCACCACAAATTATTGCTGGAAGAAAAATAGAAGAAAATGAGAAAAATGTATGTATAGTTCCAAAAAAATTTCAGCTTCAAAATTTAGAAGATTCTACAAAGGATAATGAAATAATAGATGGAGAAGAACTGTTAAATAAAGAGATAGAAATAGTTTATTACAATTACGATTATTCGAATGAATATCCACAAAAGATTAATACTATAAAAGAAAAATTTAGGGTTGTAGGAGTTTATGATCAAGAAATAAATATGGGTGAATATTATGAATGCTATATAAATTTTGAAGATATTTTAGAAATAAAAAATGAAATCACAAAAAACTCCAATTATATCAGTAAATTTGATCCTATATTAGCAATAGTTGATAATTCGGAAAATTTAGAAACAGTAATGAATTCCTTAAAAGAACTTGGATATAATGTATTGCTAAGATCAATCCCAAATACAAAACTAATTGATATAATAGAGAGCGTTTGTACAGTACTTTCAATTTGCACAATAATTATAGCATTATCTAGTATAATAATAAATGTAATAAAAACTGCTGAAGAAAGAAAATATGAATTAGGATTATTAAAAGCTTTTGGATATAATAAAAGAAACCTTTGGTATTCTGTTATAATGGAATCTGTTATTACTGCAATAATAGGTTTTATATTATCTTGTATATTTGTTTTTTTAGTTGTAGTAATATTATACTTAGTACTTCAAAACGCAAATTCCGAATTAAGAAAAATAGAATTTATTATAGAGTATAATGCATTTTTATATAGCTTGTTTATGTCTTTAATAATATCAATATTTGGTAGTGTTTTTGCTAGTTATAATATTGTCAATAAAGCTACAGTTATTAAAAATATAAAAAAGTAAAGTAAGGAGTAATATATGAGATTATTAAAACCTGCTTTTGCAAGTTTCGTAAGAAATAAAAAATTATTATTATATATATCAAATATTGCAATAATTATTGGGTTAATAATGGTGATATTTGGCTATAAAATAGTAGTTGAGAAGATTTATAAAAATGAAATTGAGAATAATATAAAAAATAGAACGATTTTCATTTCGAGCAAAGATACAGAAGTCATAAATTTTAATGATATTATGAATATAGAGGATATAGAAAAAAGTCAATATATTTTTAATCCATTAACTGTAAAAATTAATGATGTATTTTTCAATATAAAAAATGATATTTTATTAGATGAATCTAAAATAATATACGGTCGAAATTGTGAAGATGATAAAATCGAAATGGTTATACCCGACTCTTTAGAAAATGCAGTTGATTTACTAGGAACTTCTGTAGTTATTCAATATAAAGATTTAATAATAAAAGCTGAAATTGTTGGAATATATAATGATATCACAAAACAAAGTTACGGTTATAGTTCAACAAAATTTATGCAAAATATTGTGCAATATGATCAAGAAATCATTAATACTTCAGCTTGTCTAGCAGTTATAAATAAATATGAAAATTTAGAAAATGTGATGCAACAGCTGAAAAACAAAAATTACAGTAGCAATTTATATGATACAAGTGCTTTAAATGATATAAAAACTTATAGGTCTGTGGATTCTATTTTTAATGTATTAATTGGAATAATGACATTATTGATATATATTATATTATCTATGATTATAACTAATATAATTAATTCGGGGAAAAAAGATATTGCTATTTTAAAAGCAATAGGTTATAAGCAGCTAGATATATTCAAAATAATATTTTATAGGATATTTTTAATTACAATAATATCATTTACTTTTGCAATAATAATACATAAAACTTTAGGAATATTATTAGAATACAAAATAATAAAAATTGCCAACTTAAAGTTAAGTTATAATTTGAACTTGGAATTTATATACTATATTATAATATTGTTAGTTTTAATATTTATGGTTATAATTATCTCTTTAAAAAACGTGAAAAAAATTAAACAAATAGACACAATAATTTTATTAAAAGAATAAAAATAATAAAATATATGGCAAATATAAACAAAAAATTAAAATAAAGAAGGAAAAAATACATGAAAAATATTTTATATAGATAAGATTGAAATAAAACATTTAACTATGATTTATCTCAATCTTATTCTGAATTTTAAAGATAATAGAAAATTTTATGAGGAATACTAATATGCAAGATTATCATTAAAAGAAATGAATTAGATGTTAAATTATTATTTGTCAAATTTTATATATTCAGAGATTTGTTTATAAATATATTTTGATTTATCTGTATTTAAATGAGATACTATATTAAAGTTAGAATGGTTTAGTTAAGATAATCAATGTAAAATATAAATCTTTATTGCTTTTTTATTTTTGGTTTAGTTACTAATGATGCAATATAGCCAAAAAATATAGCTGCTGAAATACCTCCTGCGGCAGCTGCGGTACCTCCTGTAAATGCTCCAATAAAGCCATCTTGTTGAACTTTTTCAATAGCACCTTTAGCAAGTAAATTGCCAAATCCAGTTAAGGGAACGGTTGCACCTGCTCCTGCAAATTCAATTAATTTTTCATATACACCGTAAACCACCGAAGAATAACTCCTACTGTAACAAATAAAACTAGTATTCTAGCGGATGTTAGCTTGGTTTTATCTATCAATATTTGACCAATAACACAAATTAATCCACCAACTAAGAAGGCTTTAAGTAGAACTATCCAGTCTAAATTCATAAAAAAGTTTGCCATAATAAAAATCAATTCCTTTCTAAAAATAATATAATATTATTAAATTTCAATTGATACAGCATGTGCTATACCAGGAATACTTTCACCTTGCTGAGCAGTTGTAGAATTAGTTAAAGCTCCAGTTGGAATTAATAAAATTTTTCTTAATTTCTTATTGTTTAACTGATTAAAAAGATAACCAGAAAAAATAGTTGCAACACATGCGCATCCACTTCCTCCAGAGTGAGTATCTTGCGAATTTTTATCAAACATCAACACACCGCAATCATTATAATTATTTTTAATATTATAACCTTTTAATAAGGCATTTTCTGTCAATATATCTTTACCAATGTAGCCTAAATCTCCTGTAAAAATACCATCATAATAACTTGGATTTCTTCCAGTATCCTTAAAATGGGTAATTAATGTGTCTAACGCTGCAGGAGCCATTGCTGAACCCATATTATTGGCATCTTTAATACCCATATCAACTATTTTACCAGTTGTAATAGAAGTTATATATGGACCAGAACCATTTTTGGAAAGAACTACAGCCCCAGCACCAGTTACTGTCCACTGAGAAGTAGGGGGTCTTTGATTTCCAAGTTCTAGAGGAAATCTAAATTGTTTTTCTGCACTACAAAAATGGCTTGATGCAGCGCATACTGCGTTTTGAGCTGCACCTCCATCAATAAAAACGGAAGCTAATCCAATTGCTTCGCCAAATGTTGAACAGGCACCAAAAATTCCATAGAATGGGATATTTAGTTCTCTAAGCCCAAAACTAGAAGAAATACATTGATTAAGCAAATCCCCTGCAAAGCAATAATCAATTTTGTCTGCTGAAATTCCAGATTTTGCAATACTCATGTTAACAGTTTCTTTTATAATTTTACTTTCCGCTTTTTCCCAAGTTTTTTCTTGCCAGAATTCATCGTCAAGACATTTATCAAAATATTTGGACATAGGACCATCAGCTTCTTTAGGACCAACAATAGAAGCTGATGATGCTATTGTAATAGGATTATCAAAAAAAACAGTTTGTTTACCTATTTTTCTCACAAAAATCAATCCTTTCTAATTTAAATACGTATAACAATGATTATAATACCTATACTATATTAAATAATAAATATAAAAGCCCAACAACAATAGAAGAAGAAATACCATATACAAGTACAGGACCTGCTACTGTAAACATTTTTGCACCAACACCTGTTATATAGCCTTCAGATTTATATTCCATGGCTGGAGAAACAATTGAGTTTGCAAACCCAGTTATTGGAACTAAGGAACCTGCACCTGCAAATTTACCAATTTTATTAAAAATATTTAGAGATGTTAAAAATGCACTTAAAAATATAAGAGAAATTGAAACAATTGTTGCACTCGTTGTTTTATCTAAACCATTATATACACAAATTTCTGTAATAAATTGCCCTATTAAACAAATTAATCCACCAACCCAAAAACTATTAAAGCAGTTTTTTAATATTGGAGAATTAGGGGATTTTTTATTTACATATTCTTGATAATCCTTATTAGTATCCATAGGACTGTTCATAAAAATACCTCCTATCTTTTATCTATTCCAAAACTTAAATCAATTGTAGCATGATATTCAATTATTTTATTTCCATCTATAATAGCTGTTTGTTCTAATATTTTAATGGAAGAGATATAGTCAATTGTTTTAGAAGCTTCAGAAATTGTTTGTACTATTGCATCCTTCCAAGAAATATTTGATATACCGGTTAATTTTAAATGTTTTTCTGTAGCCATTTAAGCACCTCCAATTTTTATATAAAAATATAATTTCCCAAAAATACAAAAATATACTAAAAAAATATTACAAAAATATTACATTTACATTACATTGAAAAAAATTATTGACTTTATATATTAAAAAAAGTAAAATCATATTGAAGCTAGAAAAAAATACAAGTATTATAAAATAAAAAAAGAGAATTATAAAAATATAGCAAAAAAATAAAAAATAAGGAGAAAAAATGTCTACTTGTTTAGGATTATTTATACAAAACAATTTAATAAAATATGCAAAAGTTTCAAAGGACAACGAAAATTTTAAAATAGAAAATTACGGAGTAAAGTTTTTTGAACAAGATTCAACCAGAGAAATAGAAAAAATAATAGATGAAACATTTAGCTATAAAACACCAATAAGTACTAATTTATCTAATGAAAAATATACAAATGCTGAAATATTTGGATTACTAAGCGAGGCAGATCAGAAGAAAAGTATAAAAACAGAATTTGATTTTTTCTATAACCAGGCAGGGAAAAACAGATTGACTGTTGATTATAGAACTGTTATATCTGATGATATTAAAAATACTGACAAGAAAAATGTACTTTATGTATATTCTGAAAAAGGAAATATAGCTGAAAAATTACAAGCTTTAGATAATTATAAATTAACAAGTTTATGCCCTACAGCATTAACTATTCCATTATTACAAGATGAGGGTAACTGCATAATTGTTAATATTGAAGATAGAACAGAAGTTACAACAGTTGTAAATAATAAACCAGCTTATGTTGATGTAATTGACATAGGAATGGAAGAAATATTAAAAAATATAGCTAAAAAAGAAAATTCAATAAGTAAAGCATATGAAATATGCAAAAATACAACATTATATACTCAAAGCAGTCAAAATTTGCAAATAGAAAGCAATGAATATTTAGAAATTATTGTTCCAAGTATTTACAAAATAATGGAGCAGGTAAAACAAATAATAGATAAAAATGATATGGATATAAAGAAAATATATCTTACAGGTACAGGAATTATAATAAATAACATTGATTTATATTTCCAAGAAAATTTCTTAGATTATAAATGTGAGATTTTAGCACCATATTTTATAGATAAAACAAATTTACAATTAAATATAAAAGACTATTTAGAAGTTAACTCTGCAATTTCTCTTGCATTACAGGAAATTACAAGGAAAAACAAAAATATAAGTTTTGTAAATAAATCTGAAAAATGGGATAAAATAAAAGATTTATTAAATAGTGACATTAAAACAATAAGCAAAAAACAAATAACTACTAAAGATGGAAGAAAAAAACCATTAATAGATTTTTCAATAAAACAAACAAGTTGTATAAGATTTGCTTATGGTACGTTTTGCTTATTAGCTATTTATACTGCTATTACTACATTATTACATAGCAATATAAATAATAAAATTGCAGAAACTCAAGAAGTAATAGATGACACTACTTCAAAAACAGAAAACATTTCAAAACAGACAGCATTAATTAATTCAAGGGCAGATACTTATCAAGAAATATTAACTCAACTAAATGAAGCAGATGAACAAGAATCGTTAGCAAATGGAAGTAAAAATGCTATTCCAAATTTATTAAGCCAGATAATGTTTGCAGTTCCAAAGGAAGTACAAATATTATTAATACAAAACACTAATGAAAAACATATAACAATAGAAGCACAATCAAGTGAATATCAGTATTTAGGATATTTAAAAGCTGAATTACAAAACAGAGCAATATTAATAAATGTTACTTCAACATCAGGTACAAGAGAAAGTAATGATATGATAAAGGTTACAATAGAGGGAGACTTAAATTATTAATATAAACATATCAGAAAAATTTAATATATAAAAATATAAATTATAGGAGTTAACAGATGAAAAAGTTATTAATTTCAATCATTGGATTTATATTATTAATTTTAATTTGTGTTGCTGCAATTAAAGGCATTTATATTGGAAAAATATCAATATATAGTGTAAAAGACATAAAAGAACAAAGTTTAAATTTAGATAAAAAAATCGAAGAAGCGAATACACAAATTAATCAAAATTATGCCAAAAGTGTAAATGATATAAAAACAGCAGCAACTAATTTATTAAATTTAAAAGAGGAATATGAAAACAGAGTTGGACTAAATGGAAATATTGGTATAACGCAAATAGAAAAATATAAAATAGAATATTTATGGGGAACTATAGGTGGATATGGAAAAGATAATGGAATAAAAATAGATTCATTAGAAATACAAGAAACATCTATAGAAGATACCTATAATATTAATTTTACATTATATGGTTCATATGTTGGAATTACTGATTTTATATATGATATAGAAAATGATGATGAGCTAAATTATAGAATAAAAAATTTTAAAATGGAGCCTTCAACAATATCATCAAAAACTACATCAGATAATGAGGTTACATCTGTTGATACAAATACTTTAAAGGCTACATTCGTTGTGGAGAATATTATTATTAAATTTGATTAAGGAGAATAAAAATGATAAAATCTGTTTTTAAGGAAATAATAATAGCTTTATTGTTAATAATAATTATATTATTGTTATTAGGTATTTTATTTTATGATTATATTCCTAATAGTAAAACCATACCATCTAAAGTTCAGGAATATGCATTAGAAGAAAATGTTAGATCTGAATTAGATAAGGAACTTAATAATTTAAACTCTGAAGAAATTATTAAAACATATAGATTAGATTCAACAGATATCGAAAATTATGAAAAAACAAATGAATATGATAAAGGAAAAATAAATCCTTTTGCAGAGTATAGTGGAGATGTTAATGGTACAGAAAATAATATATCTAATAATGTAAATAATAATACGTCAACTGATAATTTCTTAAACTCAGTAGGCAAATAATTTTTGGTAATATTTATTTATATAAATTTACAACTACATAAAAAAAGGAGGGACAAAGGATGAGAAGTCAAAAAGGTATAACATTAATTGCATTAGTTATAACAATTATCGTTATGTTAATTCTAGTAGCAGTAACAATTACAATGGCTATCAATGGTGGTTTGTTTGAAAAAGCTGGTGAAGCATCAAGAGAAACAAACGAAGCATTACAAGGAGAACAAGCAATTGGTAATGGTACAGTTACAGTTAACGGAGTAGGAAATGATGTTGCAATAAATGATATAGTTGATCATTATATTTCACAATAAAATTATGAGAAGAAGGCATATACATGATAATATATATGTATATGCCTAAACTTCTATATTAAGGGAAAAAAAGATGATAGCAGAGGTCGTTTTTTACATAGCCTTTTATATAATAGGAGTTGTATTAGGAAGTTTTTTTACTTTAGCAATATATAGAATTCCATTGAAACAAGATATTTTATATAAAAGGTCATATTGTCCAAAGTGTGGAAACAAGTTAAAATCAAAAGATTTAATACCAATATTAAGTTATTTATTTTTAAAGGGTAAGTGTAGGTATTGCAATGAAAAAATAAGCGCAAGGTATATCATTATAGAGTTTTTTTCAGGTCTTTTTTACCTTTTATTTGTGTTATCTTTAAAAATAGATATTTTTAGTTTTAATGTTATAAAAATAGTACAGTTAATATATGGAACATTAATAATTAGTAGTTTCTTTATTATTGGAGGAATAGAAAAAGAAACTAAACAGCTATCTACAGGAACAGTTATTTTTGGTATTATTGCTAATATTTTTTATATGATATATCTATACATACTAGGCAATAATATTTATAGATATATTATATACTTAATAATTATAGTAACAATATATATTCTTGGGAAAATATTAAATACACAAAGAAAAATTTATGACATATCAATATTGATTCTATTTAGTATAATTGCCACAAACGAAATAATATTTATAATGAGCACAATTGTTACATTATTTATGTGTTTTATATCATATTTTTTGCATAAAAAAATTATCAATTATATGTTTTATTTCAGCTTTTTAAATATATTATTTATAATTGTATTTAATTTTGTAACTATAATGTAGAAAAATTAATAATAGGAGATTATATGGATTTAAAACAAAATAAAGGTATTGGAATGACAGATGCAATAATTGCAGTTGTAATACTTGTTATTTTTACAGGTATTATTGTATCTATATCATATAACGTTTATATACAATCGAATTTTATAAAAAGAAATGAACAGGCAACAAGTTATAATGTGGAGGTTATTGAATATGCACAAGCATGTTCATATAAAGATGTGGATACACAAGTATTAATTGATTATATAAGTAATAAATATGATAATGTAAATGTGCTAGAAGGAGAATATAATCAAGGGGATCCGGATTATGAGGGCTATACAATTTTTATTAATGTTACTGACAAATATCCTAATTATGCTAAACAATTAAATATTACTACTTTGTATAAACTAGGAAATAAATATAGAAATGTAAATATGAAGACACTCATTTATAAATAAGATACAAGAAGAAAGGAGTTTGAGGTTATGGAAGCAAATAAAAGAGGACCTATAGGAATAGAGCTTGTAAGAAGAGGATTGTTATCACAGTCAGATATTAATAGGGCATTAGAATATCAAAGAAAACATCCTAAGAAAAAAATAGTAGAAATAGTTAGAACTTTAAATTTGTGTAATGAATATGAATTATTAAATGCATTAGGAGAAATATTAGGTGAAAAAGTAATAATGCTAACACAAAATGATGTACAGTTAAATATAAATCAATATATTTCTTTAGATGTAGCTAATAAATACAAGGCAGTTCCTTTCCAAATAAATGGTAATAAAATTAAAGTTTGCTTTTCTGACACGTTAAATAAAGAAGCAGTTGATACAATAAAATTGATACTTTTAAATAAAGGGCTAGTAATGGACAGATATATTAGCTTTGAAAATAATGTATTGGATGTGTTAAAAAATTTTGAAGTAAATTCAATTGAAAATATAGAAACTACCGGTGATGCTACAATTTTAGTTGATACTATAATTAGAACAGCAATGCAGAAAAGAGCAAGTGATATTCATATAGAACCATTAGAAGACACAATAAGAGTAAGATATAGAATAGACGGAGAATTAATAAAGGCAACTGAAATAAAAAAAGAAAAGCAACAACAATTGATAGGAAGATTAAAATCGATATCTAATATGTTCCAAGAAAAACAGGAATCACAAGATGGAAGAATAGTTTTATATCCGGAATATAATATACGTGTTTCTTCTCAAAAAAATATATATGGTGAAAAATTTGTTTTAAGATTATTAAAGAAAAATATGACTATAAGAGGATTACAAGAATTAGGATTTCCTAAAAGTGATGATGAGGCAAGAAAAATATTTAATAAAAGAAATAGTATTACAATTGTTGCTGCACCTACAGGAGAAGGAAAAACTACAACATTATATAGTATAATAGATTCTTTAAATAGACCAGGAATTAATATAACAACAATTGAGGACCCAGTTGAAATACGTATAAGAGGATTAAACCAAATTGAAATAGATGAAAAACTACGTTTTGCAGATTCATTAAGAACAGTTTTAAGACAAGACCCTGATATCATTTTGGTAGGAGAAATAAGAGATAATGAAACTGCTGAAATAGCTGTACAAGCAGGTCAAACAGGGCACTATGTTTTATCTACAATTCATACAATTGATAGTATTGAAGTTATAACTAGACTAAGAAAAATGGGATTATCTAATTATGATATTGCAAGTACAATAGCAAATGTTATATCTCAAAGACTTATTAGAAAAGTGTGCCCACACTGTGCCAAAAAAAGAGAATTTACTGAAACTGAAAAAGCAATAATTAAAAAAATTTATGATAAATATAATGTAAATACTAATCTAGATGATAAATTCACATATGATATTGTGGGTTGCGATAAATGTAATGGCAGTGGGTATTACGATAGAATAGCAATTTATGAGATTTTAGAATTGAATGATGAATTAAAAGAAGCAATAATAAAGAATGAATCAAGTATAGAAATAAAGAAAAAAGCACTAGGATATGGTTATAAACCATTTGTAGTTGATGCAATGGATAAAGTAGTTGATGGAGAAACGACGATAGATGAAGTAAATAGAAAACTTATTATATTTTAAATAAAGGAGAAACAAATGGTAGATATTAATAGAGTTTTAAAATATGCCAAAGATTTTGATGCATCAGATGTACATTTAGTACCAGGAAGAAAACCAACTGTTAGAATTGCAAGGGAATTAAAGGAAATTGAGGAAGAAGAAGATTTAACTGAAAATGATATGTATGAAATATATGATTATTTCATTAGAGGGAATGTAGACAGAGATGAAATTTATAACCAAACAAGACAATTAGATATTTCATATGAATTTGATGATATAAGATTAAGGGTTAACATATCTTCTTTTGATGGAATCCCAATATTTACATTAAGATTAATAAAGAATGAATTACCAAAATTTGAAGAATTAGGCGTACCAGATATAGTAAGACGTATGATGTACCAGCCACAAGGATTAATATTAGTTACAGGTAAAACAAACTCTGGAAAAACAACAACCTTAAATGCGTTGATAGATGAAGTAAACAGAAATGTTAATAAAAAGATTTTAACATTAGAAAAACCAGTTGAATTTAAACATAAATCAAAAAAATCATTAATCGTACAAAAAGAAGTAGGAAAAGGAAAAGATACATTAACATTTAAAGAAGGCGTAAAAAATTCTTTAAGAGAAGACTGTGATATATTAGTAATAGGAGAAATAAGAGATAAAGAAACAATGGAAGCTGCAATAGATATGGCAGAATCTGGACATTTAGTAATAGGTACTTTGCATACAAAATCTTGTGCAGAAACAATAGATAGAATAATTAATTTTTATGAAGTAAGGGATCAAGCAAGTATAAAATATCTTATGTCAGCACTTTTAAAATTAGTAGTATCACAAAGATTAATTAGAGGAATGGATGGTAAATTGGTTTTAATACCAGAAGTTATGATAGTAGATAATGTTGTGGCAGGTTGTATAAGAAAAGAAAAATTTAGTGTTTCTGAATTAGAAGATGCAATTCAAAGCAATATAGATAAAGGAAATATAAGTTTAATAAATTCTATTGCCGAGGCTTATGTGGCAAATAGGATTAATTTAGAACAAGCAAAAGCACAAATAGAAGAAAAAAATATAGAAGTTTTAAATAGAACAATAATGCAAATGAAAATGAGAAATATGTAAGACATATAGGAGGAAAAAATGCCTTTATTTAAATATAAAGCAGTAACAAAATCTGGAGAAGTTGTAGAAAATAGAGTTGATGCTGCAAACCAATTTATATTAATAAAAAAATTAAAAAGAAATGAATTATTACCAATTGAAGTTGTTCAAATAAGTTCATTAATATCAAAGAAAAATAAAAAACAGAAGAAAAATATAGAATCTAATAACAGTGTTCTTAAATCAATAAGAAATGAAGAAATTAGGAAAAGTTTAGTATCAAAACCAAGTGTAATAACTAAGATAAAAAGAGCACTAAATAAGAATGCTAAAATAACAAAAAGAGATATAGCAATTTTTACGGAAAACTTTTATTTATTAAAAAAAGCAAACTTTAATAATATTCATGCTCTTTCAACAATCATTAATACTACTGAAAATGAAAGCTTTAAAGTAATATTAGAAGACATACTTTTAGGAGTAGAAGCTGGGGATAATATGTATGTTACAATGGAATATTACGAGGGAGTTTTTCCGCCAATATATATTAATATGATTAAAGTTGGTGAAATGTCAGGATCATTAACAAATGCTCTAAAGCAGGCAAGAGAATATTTAGATGAAACAATGGCATTAAACAAAAAAATAAAAGAAATATTAGTTCCAAATATAGTACAATTTGTTGTTTTACTTATTCTGCTTGTTGCAGCAACACTTATAATGATTCCTATTTTGCAGGATACTTTAAACAGTGTTGGAAGTTCAGATCAGCTTCCTGCAATAACTTTATGGTTTGCAGATTTTTTAAATAATTTTATAAATATTTGGTATATTCCTTTTGGAATAATTGCTGTAATTGCTTTAGTTATTTATTTATATGTTAGAACACCAAAAGGTAAATATAATTTTCATTATTTTAAATATAAAATGCCTGTATTTGGTCCATTAATTTATGCAATAGAATTTACAAGGCTAATACAAGGACTATTACTAAATTTAAGGAATGGTATGAGAATACAAGATGCACTAGAAACATGTAAAAACATATCAAATAATTTAGTAATGCTATCATTAATTGAATCGGCAATAAATAACTTATTAATAGGTGGATCTTGGATAGAACCGTTTGAGAAATCTGGACTTTCATCACAAATGGTTACAGAAATGCTAAGAATAGGTATGCAAACAGATTTAACTGAAATGATGGAAAAACTATTAGAATATATGCAAATAGACATTGATAATATAATGAAAAGGATAATGAAGGTATTACCACAAATAGTTTACACTATTGCAGGTGTAATGTTAATTTTTGTTACTATAGTTGTTCTTGTACCAATGATACAAATGTATATGGGAACTTGGATGTTCTCGGCATATTTATAAAATATATGGTTCAGGCCAAGTAAACATGGTAAAGTTTATTTCGGTCTGGACTATTATTATTAGAGGAGGAATTATGAAAATAGGAATTGATATAGGTGGAAACCATATAGCAGTTGGTTTAATTAATCAAATGGGAACAATAATATGTAAATCAGAAAAAGAAATAAATAATAAATTAATTGCTAAGGACTTTCCAAAAATACTTTTAAGAACAATAATTGAGCAAATAGAAAATGTTCTTAAGGAATCAAAAAAGAATATAAGTACTGTAAACTTAATTGGTATTGCAGTACCGGGAATGGTTTCAGAAACAAGCATAATAAAAGCAGAAAACTTACATATAGAAAATATGCCAATTGTAAAAGAAATTAATAAGTTTTATAATATACCCATAAAATTAAGAAATGATGCAAAGTGTGCAGCTTTAGCAGAAAAAGAATATGGTAGTTTAAAAAAATCAAATGATGCAATATTTTTAACTTTAGGTACAGGAATAGGTGGAGCAGTATTTTTAAATGGAGAATTACTAGTACCAAAAAAATATGAGGGTTTTGAAATAGGTCATATGGTAATAGAAAAAAATGGAATACAATGTAACTGTGGAAGAAAAGGATGTTTTGAAAAATATGCATCTATGAATGCTCTGAAAGAAAAAATTGCAAAAAAAATAGGTAAAGAAAATATATCAGCAGAAGAATTAAAAAACATATTAAGAAATACTGAATTTAATAATGTTGTAGATGAATATATTGAGGATTTAAGTTTGGGGATTTCTAATTTAATAAATATTTTTGAACCAGAAGTAATAGCAATTGGAGGGAGTTTTGCATATTTTGAAAAGACTCTTTTTAATAAATTAAATGTTAGATTAAAGCAAGAAGAATTATTTAATAAAAATAATATACCTAAATTAGTTCTTGCAAAATTAAAAAATGATGCAGGAATAGTCGGATCAGTGTTAAATTAATTAAATAACCAGCTCAATTTAGAGCTGGTTATTACAAATTAATGTGAATAAAAATTCCAGAGTTCCTCAGCGGTATATCCTGAATAATTTCGAAATAGATGATGAACTAGATAGTCACTTCTGGCTTTTATATTAAGATAACAATCTTCACTAACAAGTCTATTTATAAGAGCAATTGCTAAAAGCTTTTGCGTTGTATAGATGGAAATATTATGTGATTTAGCAATATCATTTAATATTTCTCCATTAGCATAGCTTGTTGCAATTTTAATTATTTGCTCATTTGAAAAACTTGAAAGATATTCTTTACGTTTACGTATTAATTTTTTATAGTGTTGTTCAGACGAAAAATGATTGTTGCTACCGCTTGGATTATTGAGTCCTTGATTAAGGTATGCTTTGTCCCTAATACGGCAACAAACTGTGCCACTTACCAACATAAATATTATGGAATAATCCCGAAGTTTATAAAAGACGTGGGTAGAAATATTATACTTGTTAGCAAAAAAACCTGCTGAATATTCTGGCACTGTGTGCGCATAGTCCATAATTATACGAATAATATGTGAGTCAGTAAGATTGTACCGCTTTTTAAAATCCTCGAATTTTTGCAATTCGCTTTTTTTCATATGTGTCCCTCCTTTTGTAATTACAATTCGGAAATTAATTTACATAACATCTCAATTATATCATAAAAAAACAAATGTGAAAAGGGAAAGCCCTAAAAAAATCCTGATAAGATAAATTTTATGAATAATAACACGGAAATAAAATTAAAATAATTAAATAAAACCGGAAATTTCATTTGAAATGCAACAAAAATTTTAGAAAAAAGTAAATGAACAGTAGACAGGAGTAAGCAAAACTCGTATAATATTTTTGACGAAAAAATATAAAGGAGTTTTGATACAAATG
>CALXUH010000101.1 GCA_944391645.1 uncultured Clostridia bacterium
GGGTGCGCCCCGTAGTTTCTCTAAAATCTAAACTCCCAGAAATTAATGAGAAATAATAACATAAAGGTCAAGCTTTAGTCTTGACCAACCATAATAAAAATCGAAGGAGTAAGCAGGAAAACGTCCCCAGAAGGCCTCAGGACTTCTGGGGACCCCGCATGAGGAGGGAAAAACAAGAGCTTGTCAATATTAGTGTGTGAATTTTTTAATATATATATAAGTGATGTGATAAAAGCTAAATAAAAATGTAGTTTTTCTAGTTTAAAAAATACTGGAAAACCTACATTTTTCTTTTTTGAATAAAACGAGGAAAACAGTAAAATATTTATAAATGGGAAAATAAATAGTAATATAGAAATAGAATTAAAATATGTAAATATAATAGAAAGCTAAAAGATGTTTGATATATTATTATAGATAGGTATTTAATTTTTATTTATTTTGTTTTGCAACAATACTCTATTTTATAGATTAAAGTATTGACATTTAAAATAATAAGACATATACTAAGCACAGAAAATACTTTTTTGAAAGGAGAATTTTTTAATGAATGACTTAATTGAAATTAGATGGCATGGCAGAGGCGGACAAGGAGCAAAAACCGCATCACTACTTTTAGCAGATGCTGCATTTAATACTGGGAAATATATTCAAGGATTTCCAGAATATGGACCAGAAAGAATGGGAGCACCAATTACAGCTTATAACAGAATAAGTACAAAACCAATAAAAATTCATAGTAATATATATGAACCAGATTATGTAGTAGTTGTAGATGATAGCTTATTAGAATCTGTTGATGTAACTGCAGGGTTAAAAAATACAGGAGCAATTGTAATAAACTCAAATAAAGAAGATAGTTATTTAAAGGAAAAATTAAAGAATTATGAAGGAGAAATATATAAAATAGATGCAAGAAAAATATCATTAGAAACACTTGGAAAATATTTTCCAAACACACCAATGCTTGCAGCTATTGTAAAGGTTAGTAAAATAATGACAGATGAAGAACTATTAAATGATATGAGAGGTTCTTTTAAACACAAATTCGCAAAAAAACCAGAGGTTATAGAAGGAAATATGAAAGCATTAGAAATGGCATTAAATTCGATAAAACGTGTATAGTTATTATATGTATGTGTAGTTTTTAATGTAAATAACAAGACTAAATGAAAGGAGAATTTGATATGTGCGAAAAAATAAACAATAATACTCCCATGGAAGATATGACAATGGGGGGTACAATATATGAGGCCGGAAATGCTAAAAATTTTAAGACAGGTGATTGGAGAAGTGTAAAACCAGTATACATACCAGAAAAATGTAAACAATGTGGATTATGTTTCCCAGTATGTCCAGATGATGCAATTCCTGTGAACAAGGAACAAAAAAGAGAGAACTTTAATTATGACTATTGCAAAGGTTGTGGAGTATGTGCAAAAGTTTGCCCATTTGGAGCAATAGTTATGGAATAAATAATAATCACAAATAAAAATAAGGAGGAAAAAAATGAGTATTAGAGAGCGTTTAAGTGGTAACGAAGCCGCTGCAATTGCTATGAAACAAATAAATCCAGATGTAGTTGCAGCATTTCCAATAACACCTTCAACAGAAATACCACAATATTTTTCAACTTTTGTAAGCAATGGTGAGGTGGATACAGAATTTGTAGCAGTAGAAAGTGAACATAGTGCAATGTCAGCATGTATAGGAGCAGAAGCAGCAGGTGGTAGAGCAATGACAGCAACATCTGCAAATGGATTATCATTAATGTGGGAGATGATATATATAGCATCTAGTTTGAGATTACCAATTGTAATGTCACTAGTAAATAGAGCAGTATCAGGCCCATTAAATATACATAATGATCATTCAGATGCAATGGGAGTAAGAGATAGTGGATGGATTATGCTTTTCTCAGAAAATAATCAAGAAGCTTATGATAACTTACTTATGGCACACAGAATAGCAGAACATAAAGATGTGCAACTTCCATTAATGGTATGTCAAGATGGGTTTATTACATCACATTCTATAGAAAATATAGAATTAGAATCAGATGAATTAGTAAAAAAATTTGTAGGTGAATATAAACCACAACATTATTTATTAAATGATAAAGAACCAATAGCTATTGGACCACTTGATTTACAAAGTTATTTATTTGAGCATAAAGCACAGCAAGCTGAAGCAATGAGAAATGCTAAAAAAGTAATAACAGAGGTTTCAAAAGAATTTGAAGAACTTACTGGAAGAAAATATGGCTTTTTTGAGGAATACAAAACAGAAGATGCTGATATTGTTGTTGTTGCAATGAATTCTACAATAGGTACTATAAAATATACAGTAGATAAATTAAGAGAAAAAGGAATAAAGGCAGGGGCTTTAAAAGTTAGAGTATTTAGACCATTCCCAGGAGATGAGATTGCAAAAGCTTTATCAAAAGCAAAAGCAGTAGCAGTACTTGACAAAGCAGACGGATTAAATGCATGTGGAGGAGCATTATTTACAGATATAACATCAGCAATGCAGCTAAATAAAGTATTAGTACCAACAGTAAATTATATATATGGAATAGGTGGAAGAGATACAAAATCATCTGATATAGAAAGTGTGTTTGCCGATTTACAAGAAATTGTAAAAACAGGTGATATTAATAACCCATATAGATATTTAGGGTTAAGAAAATAAGAGGAGGAAATTTAAAATGGCATATAATTTAAAAGAAGTAGTTGCAAATAAACCATCAAGATTTACATCTGGTCACAGAATGTGTGCTGGATGTGGAGCTCCTGTAGTAGCAAGAATGGTTCTTAGAGCTTTAAAACCAGAAGACCATGCTGTAGTATGTACAGCTACAGGATGTATGGAAGTATCAACATTTATATATCCATACACATCATGGACAGATTCTTTTATACATACAGCTTTTGAATGTGCAGGTGCTACACTTGCTGGAGCAGAAGCTATGTATAAATCGCTAAAAAGACAAAATAAATTAGAAGGAAAAGATACAAAATTTATAGCATTTGGAGGAGACGGGGGAACATATGATATAGGAATTCAAAGCTTATCAGGTGCAATGGAAAGAGGACATGATATGGTATATGTATGTTACGATAATGGAGCATATATGAATACAGGAATTCAACGTTCATCTGCAACACCTAAATTTGCAGAAACAACAACTAGTCCAGCAGGTAAGGTTATACAAGGGAAAATGCAATCAAGAAAAGATTTAACTGAAATAATGGAGGCACATCATTTACCATATGTTGCACAGACAATAGCTGTAAATAATTTCAAAGATTTATATGAAAAATCTGAAAAAGCAATATACACAGAAGGACCATGTTTTTTAAATGTTTTAGCACCATGCCCAAGAGGATGGGGATATAATACAGAAGATTTAATGTTAATTAATAAATTGGCTGTAGAGACATGCTATTGGCCTTTATATGAAGTAATTGATGGAAAATATATTGTAAACTATAAACCAAAAAATAAATTACCAATAGAAGAATTTTTAAAACCACAAAAGAGATTTAAACATATGTTTAAACCAGAAAACGAATGGATGATAGAAGAATTCCAAAAAGAAGTAGATAAACGTTGGGAAGAACTATTAAATTTAGAAGAAATAACAAACAGATAGAAAAATTCTATTATAATTGGGGGCAAGGCTCCGGCCTTGCTCTTTTAATATATAATGTTTAAAAAAGGAGAACATATGAAAAATAAAAAGTTATTATTTATACTGTTATTTGTAATATTTATATTATTAATATTTTCTACAAAATCTAATGCAGGTTTATACCTAAATAATTTAGACTTCTATGCAGAAATTGATGAAAATGGTAATATGAATGTTACAGAAACATGGGCTATAGAAATATCTGATACAAATACTTTATATAAAACATTTGAATTAGATAGTAGTAAATATTCTTACATAACAAATGTACAGGTATTAGAAGAAGGAAAAGGTAATTTTACAAAAACAAACACATGGGCATACCACATAAATAAAAATTATTATTTTGGTGGAATAAATAATGATGGTGATTTCGAAATTGCTTGGGGTGTTGGTTTAGAAAATAGTAGTGCCACAAAAACATACAAAATTAGTTATACTGTGGTAGATGTAGTAGCAAAGTATAATGATTGCTTAGAACTATATTGGCAATTTTTAGGTGATGATTCTGCAATTGATGCTAAAAAAATTACAGGTACAATAAAATTACCCCAAAAGGCAAATTCCAAAGATGATATTAAAGTTTGGGCACATGTAAAAACACTTAATGGAGAAATATATGTAAAAGATTTAGAAACGGTTGAGTTTACTATAGATAACTATGAAAGTGGCAATTATGTAGAAGTAAGGATTGCTATGCCAAACGAAATGATTGAAACAGCTCAAAGAACATATAATAAAGATATATTATCAGATATTATTGAGGAAGAAACTAAATGGGCAAATGAGGCAAATGCACAAAGAGAAAAAATACAAAGAAATAAAAATATAGCAATAACTATTTATATAGCAATAATAATTATAGTTGGAACAATATTATTAATAAAAACAATAAAATATATAAAAATTATGAAAAATACAAAAAAACTTGTACCTACAGAAACATTTGAATATTTTAGAGAAAAGCCAAATAAAGAGGAAACCCCAGCAGATGCGTTGTTTTTATATAATGATGGAGTAGGTTTATCATCTACATATTTTGGAAAAATTTTTTCATCAACACTATTAAACTTAAGTTTAAAGGATTATTTTAAAATCACTGTACAGCAAAATGAAAAAGGAAAAGAAGAAACTATAATTTATAAAACACAAAAAAATATTGATGATTTACAATATGAAGAAAAAGTAATTGCAAAATTTGTAAATAATGCTATAAAGAATGAAGAGAAAATTACAGTTAAACAATTACAAAAGTATATAAGAGACAATTCTTTTGCTGTAAGTAAACTATTACAAAGCACAAGCGATTTAGTAAAACAAAAAAACAAGAGCTTTAATAATTTTAATGAGCAAATGTCAAAAGAAAAAGCAAAATATATAGTAATAGCAATTATGTATTTTGTATTTTCAATTTTTACTTTAGGATTTTTTATTCCTATATCAATACTTTTGATAATTAATTCAATATTAGCAGGTTTAATTAGTAGAAAATTGAGTAATTTGACACAAAAAGGAATAGATGAGAAAGAAAAATGGAAAGGACTAAAAAAATATATGGAAGATTTCTCTTTACTAAATGAGAAAGAAATTCCAGCATTAGAAGTATGGGAAGAATATTTAGTTTATGCAACAGTATTTGGTATAGCAGATAAAGTTATAAAACAATTAAAAGTGGTATATCCACAAATAGATGAGATAAATACGCTAAATACAGCATCATATATATATTTAATGAGTCATACTAACTTTAATTCAAGTTTTAGTAGAGCAATAAACTCGTCAATTTCAAGTACAATGTCTTCTGGAAGTGGAGCAGGAGGTGGCTTCTCTGGAGGAGGCGGAGGCGGCCGGTGGCCGGAGGAGGCATGCGGTGGCAGATAAAAAGAACTACTATATAAAATTACTTGACTTTAGTTACTGTTTTTTGATATACTCATATTAAGTTAAATGATTTGAGGTGATTCAAATGATAATAGATAAACTAGGCAAAATGTTTGAAGATAGACGAAAAAGAAACGAAAAAGTTGAAGTTGAAAGAAGAAAAGAAGATAACAAAATAACATTAGGTACAAAAACAGTTAAAAAAACAAAAAAATAAAATTAAGACCTATGTATATACATAGGTCTTAATAATGTGTAAAGGAGAATATTAAAATGACTAAAAATAAAAAAATAATATTATCTGCATTATTACTAGCACTACTAATAATACTATCAAGATTTTTATCGATTAAAACCCCAATAATGAAAATAAGTTTTGCATTTGTTCCAACCATGTTTTGCGCAATTTGGCTTGGACCTAAATATAGCTTATTAATAAATGTATTAGGAGATATAATAGGAGCAACATTATTTCCAACAGGACCTTATTTTGTAGGATATACTATCTCAACAGCAGTAGCTGGATTAATCTATGGCTTAATACTATATAAGAAAAATAGTAATAGTTATAATGATAAGCAATTTATAATAAGATTAATTATTGCAACTACTTTAGTTGCAGTTATTTCAAATATGATTTTAAATACACTATGGATTAGTATAACAGGTGGTAAAGCATTTATGGTTTTATTTTGGACAAGAGTACCAAAACAACTAATTATGATACCAATACATGTAGTAGTAATATATGCATTAGAAAAAACTCTAAGGAAACCATTTGATAAGTATTTAAGGAGCGAAGATGATTAAAATTTGTAATCTGAATTTTAAATATAAAAATAGCAGTAATATATTAAAAAATATAAATCTAGAAATAAAAGAGGGAGAAACTGTAGCAATTATAGGAAAAAACGGTTCAGGAAAGTCAACCTTAGCCAAACTTATATCAGGAATTATGAAGACAAAGAACGGAAATATTATAATTGATGATTTAGATTTGGCTAAAAAAGGAGAATATAAAGAAGCAGTAAAAAAAGTTGGAATAGTATTCCAAAACCCTGAAAATCAAATTATATTTAATAATATTTATGATGAATTATCATTTGCCTTAAAAAATTTAACTAAAGAAGAGATAAATAATAGAATAACAACTAGCTTAAAAAAAGTAGATATGTATGATTATATAAATAATGATTTATATTCACTATCCTTAGGACAAAAACAAAGAATAGCAATAGCAGAAATATTGGCAAAAAGTCCTAAATATTTAGTATTTGACGAACCAACAACAATGATAGATAGTACAGGGAAAGAACAAATATATAATATAATAAAAAATCTAAAAAAAGATGGTTATACAATTATATATACCAGTAACCTTGCAGAAGAAATATTATTGGCAGATAGAATATTAATATTAAAAAATGGTCAAATTGTTAATGAAATAAAAAAAGATTTTTTAATGGAAAGTATAGATATATTAGAGCAAAATGATATAAAATTACCAATGATAGTAGAAATAGCTTTAAAACTAGGAATAAAGCTAGAGGAATACTCAGTAGACGAATTAGTAAGAAAAATAAAATAAGGAGAAATTATATGGAAAAAGACTATTCAATAGAACGATTATGGAAAGAACTAGATGAAGGATATCAAATATATTATACATATATGGAAAAAAGATACATATTAACTAAATTGCAAAAAAATTGCTATTCAAACGAATTAATAACAATAAAAGATAAAAATCCGCATCCAAAAAAACAAATAATAACATTAAAAAAGGTATTAGAATTATTTCCATTTATGGAGGATATTGAATATAAAGTAGGTATATAGGAGGAAAATATGAGATTAGTTATACAAAGAGTAAGTAATGCAAAAGTTGAAGTATCAAATAAAATAATTGGACAAATAGAAAAAGGATTTTTAGTTCTTCTTGGAGTAGGACCAGAAGATACAGAAAATATAGCAGATTACCTAGTAGAAAAGTTATGTAATTTAAGAGTTTTTGAAGATGAAAATCATAAAATGAATTTATCTGTTAAAGATATAGATGGAGAATTATTAATAGTATCTCAGTTTACTCTTTATGCAGACTGTAAAAAAGGGAATAGACCAAGTTTTACAAATGCTGCTGAACCAGAAAAAGCAAATGAGTTATATAAGTATTTTATTGAAAAATGTAAAAATAAAGTAAAAAGAGTAGAGCATGGAGAATTTGGAGCAGACATGAAAGTAAGTCTTTTAAATGATGGCCCAGTTACAATTATATTAGAAAAATAAAAACTTGTGTAAATAATAATTTTTAGATATGATATAAAAACATCAAATTATTTACCACAAAAAAACTGTATTTTGCTATGTAAATACAGTTTTTTTATTGAAATTACTTATTTTAAATAAAAATTATTTTTAAAATTCACAATTTTTTGGAGTCCTTGGGAATGGAATAACGTCACGAATATTTTGAATACCTGTTAAATACATCATCATTCTTTCAAAACCTAAACCAAAGCCAGCATGGCGAACACTTCCATAACGTCTTAAGTCTAAATACCACCAGTAATCTTCTTCTTTCATACCTAAATCGTGTATTTTTTGTTGTAAAATTTCTAAATTGTCTTCTCTTTGACTACCACCTATTATTTCTCCAATTCCAGGAGCTAAAAGATCACACGCTGCAACTGTTTTTCCATCTGGATTTTGTTTCATATAAAATGCCTTTATTTCAGATGGGTAATCTGTAACAAATACAGGTTTTTTAAATAGTTTTTCACAAAGATATCTTTCATGTTCTGTTTGCAAATCTGAACCCCAATGAACAGGAAATTCAAAATTACTATTATTTTTTTCAAGCTCTTTAATAGCATCTGTATAAGTAATTCTTGCAAAATCTGAATTTAAAACATTATTTAATTTATCAAACAACCCAGTATCAATAAATTTATTGAAAAATTCCATCTCTTCAGGACAATTATCCATAACATATTTAATAATATATTTTACCATATCTTCTGCTAAATCCATATCATCTTTCAAATCAGCAAAACATATTTCTGGTTCTATCATCCAAAATTCAGAAGCATGTTTTACAGTATTAGAATTTTCTGATCTAAAAGTAGGCCCAAAAGTATAAACATTTCTAAATGCAAAAGCATATGTTTCAACATTTAATTGACCACTTACAGTAAGATGGGCTGGTTTGCCAAAGAAATCTTTTGAATAATCTACTTTCCCATCATCTGTTAAAGGTAAATTATTAGTATCTAATGTAGAAACATTAAACATTTCGCCAGCACCTTCGCAATCACTAGATGTAATTATGGGGGTATGGACATATACAAAATTTCTTTCTTGAAAAAATTTATGTATAGCATACGATAAAACAGAACGAACTCTAAAAACGGCATTAAAAGTATTTGTTCTAGGTCGTAAATGAGCTATTGTTCTTAAATATTCAAAAGAATGTCTCTTCTTTTGAAGAGGATAGCTTAAATCTGCTAAAAACTGTATTTCAATTTTAATTGCTTTAATTTCAAAAGGCTGTTTTGCACCTTCAGTTTTTATAAATTTACCAATTACTTTAATTGAAGAACTAAGAGGTAATTTACAAATATCATTAAAATTGTCAAGACTATTGTCAAAAACAACTTGTACATTTTTAAAATAACTACCATCATTAATTTCAATAAAACCAAATGTTTTAGAATCTCTAACAGTTCTGACCCAACCTTCAATAGAAATTTCTGCGTTTTCATACTTATCAACATTTGAAAATAAGTCGCGAATAATAATATTTTCCATAAAAAACCTCCTAAATAAAATTTTAAACTAGTATATCACAAAAATATCATTAATACAAATATTTTTTTAATAAAAGAAAGGAACTGTCACAATTGTGACAGTTCCTGAGACTGAAAGTCTTTTAGGTCGAGTGGCAACTTTCGTACAGGTTTTCCATCAAAAGACGGAAATTGTGGGGAAGGTTTTCCTTTTTCTTGTAGTCGTTTTGGAGGACATTGCGATAATACTTGTGGTGACTTCCTGCATCAATTTCTCTCCAACATTCCACATATGCAGAAAAGTTGTCAGATTTCTTCAAGAAGCTTTTGAAATGGGCGTTTTCTTCATCCTCAAGCATGACAGAGCGGATGGCTTCAGCCATGTACGAGGGCAGGTGAGAATAGACATTCTTTTCCATAACCATATTCTCAAACTGTTCAGTTGCTTCCCGCAACCCAGGAAGAGAATCTTTGATAGGAGAAGGCATGTCGCCAGTCCAACATTCAGGGAAATCATGGAAAATCCCCATGAAGAAAAACTTGGTAGCTAACGATTTATCAGCCGGTTTTACATCCAAGCTCATGAGATATGCAAAACATGCAACATCGAACATGTGCCCCAAAACAGAACACTGAACAATGTTGGGGTGCTTTGCCCAGCGAATACGATTGCGAAGCTTCGAAAAGTTGCGAAAAATTTCCTGGTATTCTGCACTCATGATGGTGTCAAAACACGGAAGGTCAGCATATTCACTAAGAATTGCCTTAAGCTGAGAACACTTGAGCTTATAATCCTTCTCGGCGATAAGATTACGAATCTCATGGAGCTCTAACAGAGTAGAAACTTTGGTTGCAGCCCGATAAATTCGAGCTTCAAGACAATCAGTTTCCACCTGAAGATGCTGAAAGAAGGTTTTGCTAGTATTCCTTGAGACCTCGTCCCAAATCATTTCGCTGAAATCCTTCTTGCGGATGCTTCCGAGCTGGAAAATAATGTCCAGATTACATTCGGAAACATCACATTGCATAGTTTTGGTAAAACCACGAAACAATGCAAGCTTGGGAAACTTGGTGAAGTCAACATAGGCTCCTGTGTGTGCAATTTCGGTGGCCCAAAAGTATGAAATCATACAGTTGAGAGCTTGCTTGGATACTTCTGTAAACTTACCATTGGTGACTGTTACCTCGCTCCATCTCCGGAGACAAAGCAATTCGAATAGCATGCTGTTAACAGCATACAAATCCTTGGGTGTTACAATTTGCTGTTTCATAGTAAGACCTCCCAGTCTTATAAAATTTTATAATATTATTATATAATAATTGCTAGGCAATGTCAATTTTATGTAAAACAGGCAATATATAAATATAGTTGACATTGAAAATTATTAAATATATAATAAGAAAAAAATAAATAGGAGAGATATATATGGAGAAAAAACGTGGATTTGAAATAGCAAAGGGATTTGAAAATAGTGGAATAAACTTACCAGTTAGGAAGACAAGATTTTCAGCAGGATATGATATAGAAGCTGCAGAAGATTGTATTATTCCAAGTTTTAAAAAAGGTATGAAACCAACACTTGTAAAAACAGGAATTAAGGCATATATGCTGGAAGATGAAGTTCTAATATTAGCCAATAGAAGCTCTAACCCAGGAAAAAAAGGGTTAATTTTAGCAAATAGTATAGGAGTTGTAGATAGTGATTATTATGGAAATCCAGATAATGATGGTCATATAATGTTTGCATTTTTTAATATAAAAGATGAGGATGTAGAAATAAAAAAAGGAGATGCAATTGGGCAAGGAATTTTTCAAAAATTTTTAACAGTAGACAATGACCTTGCAGAAGGCGAAAGAATAGGCGGTTTTGGCTCAACAAGCAAAAATTAGTTCTGGCATTATGTAAAATTAACCCTAAAAATCCTTTGACTTATATGGTAAATTGTGGTATAATAAAAAAGGTTTAGGAAAACCACGAAGGAGTGACGATATATGTTTAATATAGGAGATAAAGTTGTATACCCAATGCATGGTGCAGGAATAATTGAAGGAATTGAGGAGAAAAATGTACTAGGAGAAAAACAAAATTATTATATTATAAAAATGCCAGGAGAGGTAAAAGTAATGGTTCCAACTGCAAAAGCTGCAGATGTTGGAGTAAGAGATATTATAGATAGTAACACAGCAAGTAAGGTATTTAAAGTATTAGAAACAAATTCAACAGAAATGTCTATGAATTGGAATAAAAGATATAGAGATAATATGGAAAAAATGAAAAGTGGGGACATATATGAAGTCGCAGATGTTGTTAGAAATTTGAGTTTTAAACAAAAAGAAAAAGGACTATCAACTGGAGAAAAGAAAATGCTTTTAAATGCAAAGCAAATTTTAGTTAGTGAACTTACTCTTGCTGGAAATTCTAAAAAAGAAGATGTTGAGGAAATGGTAAATAATAAAATAAATATTTCTTTTGTAGAATTTAACCATAAATCAGATATAGTTGAAAAGGCAGAAACTGCAGGAAGAACAATGAAAAAATTTATTTCATTTGATTCAGTTGGTGGAACAGATGAAGATATTGGATAGAAAATAAATATAAAAAGAAATCCTAAATATAGGGTTTCTTATTTTAATGTATAAAATTACAAAAATAAAAGTATTATAAAATCAAATTAAAACCCATTTAAAAAAAGGAAGGAAAATAAAAAGAGTTGTCGAATAATAATATTATGTAAAAGAAAGGTGCTAAAAATGGTGAGATATAGTGATGATATAATAGAAGAAATTATAAATAGCAACGATATAGTAGATGTAGTATCACAATATGTTACACTAAAAAGAAGCGGGAGGAACTTTTTGGGATTATGTCCATTTCATAAAGAGAAGACTCCTTCTTTTTCTGTTTCACCAGATAGACAAATTTTTCACTGTTTTGGATGTGGAATAGGTGGAAATGTAATACATTTTATTAGCAAAATTGAAAATATTAATTTTAAGGAAAGCATTGAAATGCTTGCTGAAAAATCTGGAATAATATTGCCTACTACAGATAATAAAGAAGATTTTAAAAGACAAGAACTAAAAGAAAAGGTTTATAAAATTAATGAATTAGTTGCTGAATTATATCACAAAAAATTATACGAGCCAATTGCAAAACAGGCACAAGAATATGTAAAAAAAAGAATGCTTGATAATAAAACACTAATAAATTTTAAAATAGGTTATGCACCAAATCAAAATATTTTATACAAATTTTTGGTAGAACAGGGATTTAATGAACAAGAAATAATTGCATCAACACTAGTAAAAAAATATAATAATTCATACACAGATGCTTTTAGAAATAGACTCATGTTTCCAATTTTAGACGTTAGAAATAGGGTAATTGCTTTTGGAGGAAGAGTGTTAGATAATACTTTACCTAAATATATAAACTCACCAGATACAGTTGTATATAATAAAGGAAGAAATTTATTTGGACTAAATGTAGCAAAAAGTTCAAAAATGGATAAAATAATTATAGTTGAGGGTTATATGGATTGTGTATCTCTTCATCAAAGAGGAATACATAATGTTGTAGCTTCTCTTGGAACAGCACTTACAGAAAACCAAGGAAGATTACTTAGAAAATATTCAGAAAAAGTTGTTATATCTTATGACTCAGATGGAGCTGGACAAGCAGCAACACTTAGAGGACTAGAAATTCTAAAAAACATTGGATGTGATGTTAGAATATTACAAATGGAAGGTGCAAAAGATCCAGATGAATATGTTATAAAATATGGAAATGGTAGATTTAATTTATTAGTTGAAAATGCTATATCTTTGATAGAATTTAAAGTAAAAGTGTTAAAAAAGAGTTTAAATTTAGACAATATAAACGATAAAATTAAATTTCTAAAAGAAATTGCAAAATTATTACAACATATTGATAGTAAGATTGAGCAGGAAATATATGTAGATAAAATATCAAAAGAATATGAAATAACTAAAGAGGCTATATATGCTGAAATAAATAAACAACAAGGTAATAGAATAACAAATAAGGTATTAGATAAAAACAAAAGTATTGTAAATAAAAAAACTAATAGTGAAATACCAATTGTCCTACAAAAAAGGGAAAATGCAATTATAGCATTATTAATAAATGGTGATAAATCTGTATATGAACAAATTAAGCATAGAATTTTACCAAGTGATTTAAAATTAGAAGTAAACAAAAGAATTGTGGAAAAAGTGTATAACGAGTATGAAAAAAAGGCAGATATTGCAAATAATATAATAGATTTATTTACAGAAGATCAAGAAGCAGTTAATAAACTTACAGAGATAATGGCAGACGAGTACCAGCAACAAATTAATAAAAAGACAATAGATAGTATAATAAATATATATGAAAAAGAAAAATTAATATTGCAAAAAAGTGAAGTTATACAAAAGCTAAGTGAAACTAAAGATGATAATATAAAACGTATTTTAGAAAAAGAATTAAACGATATAATAATTAAACTTACAAAAATTAGATAGGGGGATAAAATGGAAAAGGATGAAAATAAACAAGAATTAGAAGAAATGGAAAAAGTAGAAAATAAAGAAGATGCAATTAAAAGAGTAGATGAAATACTAAAAAAAGCAAAAGAAAAAGGGAAAATAACTTATGGAGAATTAGCAAGCGAACTTGGAGAAGCGGATGCAGAGCAAATAGATAAAGTGTTTGATAAAATGGAAGCATTAGGTGTGGATATATCTAAAGATGATGATATAGAAGAGCCAGGACTAGAAGAGCTTGAAGAGGTAGAAGAAATTCCATTAGAAGAAATTAATACAATGAATTTTGATGGTATTAATGTTGATGATCCAGTTAGAATGTATTTAAGAGAAATTGGAAAAATTCCCCTATTATCTTTTGAAGAAGAACTAGACCTTGCAAAAAAGGTAATGGAAGGTGATGAGGAAGCAAAACAAAAATTATCTGAGTCTAACTTAAGACTTGTTGTAAGTATAGCTAAAAAATATGTGGGAAGAGGAATGCTATTTCTAGATTTAATTCAAGAAGGAAATATGGGTTTAATTAAGGCGGTAGAAAAATTTGATTATAGAAAAGGATACAAATTTAGTACTTATGCAACATGGTGGATAAGACAAGCTATAACAAGAGCCATTGCAGACCAAGCAAGAACAATAAGAATACCAGTGCATATGGTAGAAACAATAAATAAATTAATTCGTACATCTAGACACTTATTACAACAATTAGGAAGAGAACCTACACCAGATGAAATAGCAGAAGAATTAGAAATACCACTTGAAAAAGTAATGGAAATACAAAAAATAGCACAAGACCCGGTGTCATTAGAAACTCCAATAGGTGAAGAAGATGATAGTCATTTAGGAGATTTTATACAAGACGAAGATAGCCCTGCACCACAAGATTCTGCAGCATTTACCTTATTAAGAGAGCAATTAGAGGATGTAATGAACACTCTAACACCAAGAGAAGCAAAGGTTTTAAAATTAAGATTTGGATTAATAGATGGTAGACCAAGAACACTAGAGGAAGTTGGCAGAGAGTTTATGGTAACAAGAGAAAGAATAAGACAAATAGAGGCAAAAGCATTAAGAAAATTAAGACACCCAAGTAGAAGTAAAAAGTTAAGAGATTATATGAATTAATAACATAGAGCAATCACATGTTTAATGTGGTTGCTTTATTCTTTTAAAATTATCAAATTAAGCTTAATGTTGTATTAAACATTTTTTCTAAATTTTCTTGTCATTACTAATATATTATGATAAAATAATATTCGTGAAATTAGAATAGAAGGAAGCTTTATGTTAAAAAATAATATTAAAAACTATAATTTAGAAGAACTACAACAAATAATGGAACAATATGGAGAAAAAAAATATAGAGCAGAACAATTATTTAATTGGATATATAAAGAAAATGTTACGGATTTTGATGAAATGTTGAATTTACCATTAAATATAAGGGAAAAATTAAAAGAAAATTATGATTTGCATATATTTAAAATTATAAGAAAACAGGAATCAAAAGATGGAACAAAAAAATACCTTTTTGATATTTTAGATGGGAATGCAATAGAATCTGTTCTAATGGAATATAAATATGGGTATACAATATGTGTATCTTCTCAGGTAGGATGTAAAATGGGATGCAAATTTTGTGCATCAACAGGAGTAAAATTTGCTCGAAGCTTAGAACCTGGAGAAATTGTAGAACAACTACAAGCAGTTGAAAGAGATGCTGGAGTTAAAATATCAAATGTAGTATTTATGGGCATAGGAGAACCATTAGACAATTTTGATAATGTTGTTAAAGCAATTAATTTAATTAATAACCCAAAAGGAATTAATATTGGAGCAAGACACATAAGTATTTCGACAAGTGGAATAGTACCTAAGATATATGAATTAGCTGATAAAAATATGCAATGCACACTATCAATTTCACTTCACAGTGCATCTAACAAAAAAAGAAGCGAAATGATGCCAATAAATAATGTGTATAATATAGAAGAATTAATGAAAGCATGTAGATATTATATAAAAAAGACGAATAGAAGGATATCGTTTGAATATGCTTTAGCAAAAGAAAATAATGATAATTTAGAAGATGCTAAAGAATTAGTAAAATTATTAAAAGGTTTACTTTGCCATGTAAATTTAATTCCAATAAACAAAATAGAAAATGGAAAATTTAATAAAAGTACAAATGAAAATATAATTAAATTTAGAGATTATTTAAATAGCCATGGAATAGTTGCAACAATTAGAAGAGAATTAGGATCAGATATAGATGCTGCTTGCGGGCAACTACGAAAAAAAGAGGTGAATAAATGTTAATTTTTGCAAAGACCGATATTGGTAGAGAAAGAAAAAATAATCAAGATTATTACTATATAAGCGATGATGGATGCCTAAGCATATTAGCAGATGGAATGGGTGGTTATGCTGGTGGAGAAATTGCAAGTAAAATTGCAACACTTTCTGCCAAAGAATATATTGAAAAAAATTTTGATAAAAATTTAGACTATGATGTAGAACAAATATTAGAAATAATAAAAAAAGCCATGGAATATGCTAATTGGGTTGTTCATAAAAAAGCCCAAGAAAAACCAGAATTAGAACAAATGGGAACTACTTTAGAAATATGTATAATTTATAAAGAAAAAATGTTTGTTGGACATGTAGGAGATAGCAGAGTATATAGAATAAGACAAGGAATAATTAGAAAATTAACAAAAGATGATAGTTATGTACAAAAACTTGTTGAAGATGGAACAATAACAAAAGAAGAGGCAAAAAATCATCCTAAGAAAAATATGCTAGTTAAAGCTTTAGGTTGTGAAACAGATATAGAAGTAAATGTATTTTATAAAAAATTTTTATTAGATGATATAATCTTAATATGTTCAGATGGACTTACAAATATGGTATCTGAAGAACAAATATATAATATAATAAGTAATGACATAAATCAGGCAACTGAAAATTTAGTAAATGAAGCAAACCGCAATGGTGGTATTGATAATATAACAATGATAATATTGAAAAAATAAATATTGGAGGTTCGAGATTATGAATTTACAAGGGAAAATTTTAGGTAATAGATACGAAATAATAGAAAAAATTGGCACAGGAGGAATGGCAACAGTTTATAGAGCAAAATGTCATGTACTAAAAAGAGAAGTCGCTGTAAAAATATTAAGAGATGAATTTACAACAGATAATGAATTTATAAAAAGATTTAATATAGAGGCTCAATCTGCAGCAAGTTTAACACATCCTAATATTGTATCTGTATATGATGTAGGACACGAAGGAAATTTATATTATATTGTAATGGAACTTGTAAAAGGAAAAACTTTAAAAGAAATAATTGTAGAAGATGGTGCAATTGCTTGGAAATGGGCAGTTGATTTATCTATTCAAATAGCAAGAGGCTTAGAGAAAGCACATAGAAATAATATTATTCATAGAGATATAAAACCACATAATATAATAATTACCGAAGAAGGAGTTGCAAAGGTTACAGATTTTGGAATTGCAAAAGCTGTATCAAATTCAACAATTACAGCTTTTGGAGCAACAACCGGATCTGTGCATTATTTCTCACCAGAACATGCAAAAGGTGGAATAACAGATGCAAAATCTGATTTATATTCATTAGGAGTTGTAATGTATGAAATGGTTACAGGTAGGGTTCCTTTTGATGCAGATACACCAGTTTCTGTAGCATTAAAACATATGCAAGAAGAACCAGTAGAACCAATAGTTTTAAATAGAACCATACCAATGAGTTTAAATAAAATAATATTAAAAGCAATGCAAAAAGAACCAAGTATGAGATACCAATCAGCAACAGAAATGATTAATGACTTAGAAATGTGTTTAAAAGATGAAACAGGTTCATTTATAAAACCTATTCCTGAGATAGACGAATTCGCTACAAAAAGAATTTCGCTAAATTACAATGATGAAAATAAAAATGAAAAGAAAAAAGAAGGAAAAATTGATAAAATAAAAAAACATTTTGAAAAACATCCAGTACAAAAATGGATTGCAATAATAACATCTTTTGCATTAGCATTTGTTCTTGCAATGTGTATAACATTACTTGTATTAAATATGGGAGCGAAAAAAGACGTACCACTTCCAAATTTTACAGGAAAGACCATTGATGAGGCAAAAACTATAGCAGAAGAAGTAGGAATAGAATTACAAATAGAAGAAGCATTTGATGTTGAAATTGAAAAAGGAAAAATTATTAGTCAAGACCCAATTTATCAAGATAATTATACAGTTAAAGAAGGCGCTCAAGTAAAGGTTGTAGTAAGCAAAGGGCAAGAGCTTGTAACTATGACAAAGGTAATTGGGAAAAAAAGAGATGAAGCAATAAATGAATTAAAAGAACTAGGATTGGTGCCAGAAGTTGAAGAAGAGTATAATGATGAGATAGAAAAAGATTATGTAATAGAACAAGAAATAGAAGAAGGAGAAGAAATTCTTAAAGGAAGTACAATAAAAATAAAGGTGAGTATGGGTATTGAGCAAGTAGAAGTACCTGATCTTACTGGAATGACAGAAGATGCTGCAAAACAAGCATTAGCAGATGCAAAACTAGTATGGAAAAGTACAAGTACAGTATCAGACTCAAGTAAAGGTTCAGGAGTTGTTGCACAAACTGTATCACCAAAAAGTATGGTAGATAAAGGTACAGAAGTATCTATAACAATAAATACTTATAGCGAATTAAAGAAAGGAACAATAATAATAAATGTAGCATCTATATTAGAAAAAATACAAAATACAGGGGAAAGTGGAGAGAAAGACACAGTAGATGTAAAAGTAACTGTGGATGGAGAGCAAGTGGAATTTCAAACAGTAAGTAAAGATACTACAAATTTTGTAGTTACAATAGATGCAAGAGACACTGTAGAGGTAAAAGTAATAATAGATGGAAGTTTAAGAGGAAAAAAAGATTTTAATTTAAATACAGAAACAGAAATAACAATAGACTAGAAAGGAAAAAAATATGGACAAAATAGAACCAAGAACTTTGCCAGGATTTATGGAATTAATGCCAGACAAACAAATTTTATTTAATCAAATGAAAGATAAAATAAGAAAGACATATGAAAAATATGGATTTCTACCAATAGATACACCAGTAATAGAATCGTCTAAAGTGTTATTAGCAAAGGCTGGAGGAGAAACAGAAAAACAAGTATATTCTTTTACAAAAGGAGAAAATGAACTAACATTAAGATTTGACTTAACAGTACCACTTGCAAAATATGTAGCCCAATACCAAGGACAACTTAGTTTTCCATTTAGAAGATATCAAATTGGAAAAGTATATAGAGGAGAAAGAGCACAAAGAGGAAGATATAGGGAATTTTATCAATGTGATATAGATATAATTGGAGATGGAGAATTAAATATAATAAATGATGCGGAGATTCCAAGTATTATTTATGATGTATTTAATGAATTGAACCTTGGAAAATTTACAATAAAAATTAATAATAGAAAAATATTAAATGGAATTTTTGAGCATGTTAATGCAAAAGAAATAAGCCAAGATATAATGAGAACCATTGACAAAATAGAAAAAATTGGTGAAATTAAAGTAAAAGAAGAACTAGAAAAATTAAATATTTCAAAGGAAAATGCAGAATTTATATTAAACTTTATAAAAATAAACGGAAATACAGATGAAAAATTAAATGCATTACTTAGCTTGAATGTGCAAAATGAAAATTTCACAAAGGGTGTAGAGGAGTTGCAAACAGTTGCAAAATATATTAGGCTATTTGGAATTCCAGAAGATTATTTTATGATAGATTTAAGTATTGCAAGAGGTTTAGATTATTATACTGGAACAGTTTATGAAACTTTTTTAGATGAATATAAATCTATAGGAAGTGTATGCTCAGGAGGAAGATATAATGATTTGGCAGGATATTATACAGATAAGAAACTTCCTGGAGTAGGAATGTCAATTGGACTTACAAGGTTGTTCTTTGTACTAGATGAGCTAGGACTAATAAAAACAGATAAAAAATCAATATCAGATATATTAGTAATATCAATGTTAGATGATTTAAAGCCATCAATTGAAATAGCAAATAAACTAAGAAAAGAAGGAATAAATACAGAAATATATTTTGATAGTAAAAAAATAAAAGCAAAATTCAAATATGCTGATAAACTAAAAATTCCTTATGTGATTGTAATTGGTGAAGATGAGGTAAACTCAGGAAAACTAACAATAAAAAACATGGTAACAGGAGAACAGCAACAAAAAACAATAGAAGAAATAATAAATTTTTTAAAAAATATATAAAAGACAAATTTAAATATAATATTAAGGAGATATAGACATGAAAATTGGAATAGTAGGACTTCCAAATGTAGGAAAAAGTACAATGTTTAATGCTATTACACAAGCTGGTGCAGAATGTGCAAACTATCCTTTTTGTACAATAGAACCAAATATAGGAATAGTACCTGTGCCAGACGAAAGATTAGATGAATTAACCAAAATATATAATCCTCAAAAAACAACTCATGCAGTAATTGAATTTGTTGATATTGCTGGTTTAGTAAAAGGTGCAAGTAAAGGAGAGGGCTTAGGAAATAAATTTTTGTCTCATATAAGAGAGGTAGACGCAATTTGTGAAGTAGTTAGATGTTTTGAGGATTCAAACATAGTACATGTAGATGGTAATATAAACCCAATTAGGGATATTGAGACAATAAATTTAGAGTTAATATTTGCAGATTTAGAAACTGTAGAAAAAAGATTAGAAAAAGCAAATAAAATGTTAAAGGCAGATAAAAAATACCAAATAGAAATAAATGCATTAACAAGAATAAAACAAGCATTAGATAATGGAAAATCCGCAAGAACTGTAGATATAACAGATGAAGAAAAAGAATACTTAAAAGATTTATTTTTACTCACTAGTAAACCAATTATATATATTGCAAATGTATCTGAAGGACAGCTTACAAATGCTACAAGTGATGAAAATGTAAAAAAAGTAGAGGAAATTGCAAAACAGGAAAAAACAAAATGTATACCACTTTGTGCAAAAATAGAAGAAGAATTATCAACATTAGATGATGTAGATAAAAAAGAAATGTTAGAAGCATTAGGACTAGAAGAATCTGGATTAGACAAAGTAGTAAAAGAAAGCTACGATTTATTAGGTTTAATGTCTTTCTTAACAGCAGGGGAGCCAGAAGTTAGAGCTTGGACAATAAAAAAAGGAACAAAAGCACCAGAGGCTGCAGGTAAAATACACACAGATATACAAAGAGGATTTATAAAAGCAGAAATAGTTTCTTATGAAGACTTAATAAGAGAAGGCTCGATGGTAAATGCAAGAGAAAAAGGTTTGGTTCGTCAAGAAGGAAAAGAATATATAATGCAAGATGGAGATATTGTATTATTCAAATTTAATGTATAATTTTCCAAATAAGGGTTGACAAATGCAAAAAAATTATTTAAAATAATAGATGCGTTTGTTAAAAACGGTGGATGTAGCTCAGCTGGTTAGAGCGCTGGTTTGTGGCACCAGAGGCCGTGGGTTCGAGTCCCATCTTCCACCCCACAAACAAGCGCAAAGAAAATTAAATATTGGGGTGTAGCCAAGTGGTAAGGCACCAGACTTTGACTCTGGCATTTCGGTGGTTCGAATTCTCCCACACAATCCAAAAAAAATCATCGAAAGATGATTTCTTTTTCTATAGGATTCGAAAAGGACGTGCCGGAACGAAGAGAAGGCAAAAACAGTCCAGTGGACTGTTTTTAGGACGCGGCTCGCGGAATCCTCCCACCCCAGCCAATAAAAATCATCGAAAGATGATTTTTTCCTTGTAACTTTAAAAAATTTTTATCATATAATGACAATGGTGATTAAATGTTTGATTGTCATTATGATTTACTTACATATATTTTTGTAAATAGAAAAAGCTTAAGAAATGTTATGCCATATTGCAAAAAAATTTTTTCAAATAATATAACTGGGGGAATATTTAATTTATTTTATATGTCTAAGCAAGAAATGTTAGATGAACTTGGGATTCAAGCAAATGAAATCGATATTATTCAAAACCTAATAACTGTAAATTTTTTAATAAGAAAATATAAAATAATACCACCTAACATTAAATATATAATCGGTATAGAAGGATTAGATTATCTAAAAAATATAAATGACATTGATATTTTATATAATTTAGGACTAAGAAGTACAGGAATAGTTTGGAACAATAAAAATAAATTTGGAACAGGTGTAAGGGGAAAGAACACAGAAGGATTAACAAAATTAGGAGAGGAATTAATTGAAAAATTAGTTTATAAAAAAATAGCTATAGATTTATCCCATGCAAATGAGAAAACTTTTTACGATATAATATATAAATGTAAAAAATTAAAACAAAGTGGGCTAGATCCTATTGTATTTGCTTCACACTCTAATGCAAAAATGTATTGTAATGTACCTAGAAATTTAAGTAATAGACAATTATTAGAAATAAAGAAATTAGATGGAATAATAGGAATTGTTTCTATTAAGGATTTTTGTAGTAGATATAATAATATAAATTATGAATTAGCATACATAAATCATATTAATTATTTAAGAAGATTATTTGGAGATGTAAATAATATTGCAGTATCAACAGATGACATGAGTTATTATAAAATACAACCAGAAATTTATCAAAATATGAATATATTTAAACAAGAAGAGGTAAAAAATAAAATTGAAAAATTATTATTACAAAATAATTATTCAAATAAAGAAATAAGACAAATATTAACGCAAAATGTGCAAAACAAAATATTAAAGAGATTATAAAATAATCTCTTTACCATTTAAATAATTTAAAATTTTAGAATCTGTTTTAAAATTGAAAACTAATTTATAAGAAAATAGCTCTTGAGTAAATGTATGAAATTTTTTATTAATTTCATTTTTTCCGTATTTTCCGGTCACCAATAATAGGTAACCCAATATGTGCTAAATGTGCACGTATTTGATGAGTTCTACCAGTCTTAAGTTCAACTTCTAAAATACTAGTATTTTGTTTTATATTTGTTTGTAATACTTTATAAGATGTAATAATTTTTACGCTACCTGTTTTTGGAAAATCATAAATATAAACACAAGATTTCTTTTTATCTTTAAAAAGATATGCTTCTAATGTATCAGATGTTTTTTTTGGTATGCCATAAACTTTACACTTATAAAATTTATTAATTTCCTTATTTTTAAACTTTTCAAGCAATATATCTAAAGATTCCTTATTTTTTGCAAACAAAACAAGACCAGAGGTATTTCTATCTAACCTGTGGCAAGGGAAAACAGGAATTTGTATTTGCTTTTCAAGCATTGTAGTAAGAGTTTGGCTTGAAGGACTTTCATCTACAACTTCAATGTTAGAAGGCTTATTTATAACAATAATATTATCGTCTTCAAAAACAATGTCTAAATTAATTTGCTTAAAAAGGTAGTTATCAGTAATATAAATTATAATATTATCTCCTGTATTTAAAATAACATTATCTTTAACTCTAATATTATTTACTAAGATATCTTTTTTACGTAAGGCCTTGTATATAGTATTTATAGTTAGTCCATTAAAATTATCTAGTAAAAAGTTTATTAATTTTTTATTATTATATTTTTGGTTAACAATTAATTTTCTCATAAAACTATTATACACTAAAAAAATATAATAGGCAAACAAAAAATTAGCATTAAAAATAAACAAAATCTAAAGCAATTTTTGCTGTATTATGTATTGCATTTTATATTAAGTTATGCTAAAATATTTAAGTCAAACAGAAATGGAGGAACAGTAATGGAAATATTAAAAACAATATTAATGATAATTTATGTAATAGTATGTTTTGTTTTAATTATAATTGCATTGATGCAAAATAGCGAAGAAGGTGGAGCATCAAGTACAATAATGGGAGAAACAAAAAATAGTTTCTATGAAAAAAATAAAGGGAGAACCAAAGAAGGTAAATTAAAAAAATGGACAATTATACTAGGTATTACATTTATGATACTAACAATAGTATTAGGTATTATATATATGTTATAAATTTTAAGTTCCATTTATATATATAACAAGATTTGGATAAATAAGGCAGGCAATAGCAATTAATATTATGGTGATACCACCGAGGTAAATTGCTATTGTTTTTTATTTCATAAATGCCATAACTAGTTGTTTTAATAAATACAAAAATTGATACAACTAACACTAAATATTTCATATAAACCTCCAAACTAAAATTTACTAAACAAATATCCACTAACAATGTTTGAATTTACATTTACATTAAAAAAGGAATTTTGATAATTGTTAAGCCAATCAGAAGCAAGCCATTCATCAGTGGTTAAGTAATTACTCAATACATGCAAACCAAAACTATCTATATCAGAATGTAAGCTTTTTGCAGTTTTGTATAAATAATTTTTAATACAATATTCCATATAAGAATTTACAGCAATGCTAAGAGTATCTAATGTATCTTTATCAGATAAATTTAAAGTGTCATCTAAACTTAGTACATATCCACTTAGTGAAACATTGCAAGTAATATATGGGTAATCATTTATAATTTCTACACTATTTTTGGTATCTTTATCAAGACAAATATAAAGAGATATATTAGTAGTGTAATCATATGGGTTTTGTATAGTTATAGTTGCATTTTGTAATTGATTTGAAACAATTAAATGGCATAAAGTTTCTATATTATTTAATTCGCCAACTAATTTATCTCCTACAAATACAGCAAGCCCCATGTTTTCTATACTATTTTCTGTTTCAATAGGTGTTTGATCAGCTTTATATCCACCATCTAGTGTAGATGTGTCTGTAACTGATAATTGTGTAGACTTTGTATTTACTCCGACCTAAAATTGCAACTGGCTGAGCAGTAGTACTTAAAATATTTTTATAAAAATCAGATAGATAAACAGATTGAGTAAACCCAGTATATTCGCTAGAATTTAAGATTAATTCATAATATCTTGCTGGAACAGATTCTAAAGTAGGTGCAGAATTAGATAAAAAATAATAAGCATCACATCTACTAATAACAACATAACAATCTGGACGAAATTCAACATTATTAACTAATGCATATACATAATCTGAAACACCTTCATAAGCAAGAGCTTCAGAAATTACGAGTGCTTTACAATGTGATAAATTAACTTTTTTGCTAATATAGCTATTAACTAAGCTGATTCCAGATTCAATTGTTGCACATTCCACATCAATTATAGTAGAATCACTAGATTGTGAACTAGAAGAAGAAGAGTCTGAAGATGAAGGCACAGCAAATTGAAGGGTTAGTCTTATAGCATTATTGTCGCTTTTATCTATTCCAAGAGCAACCACATATGCTAAAGTTTCAATACCGCGTGAATCATAACAACCAGTTAAGCAAATTAAACTAATTAACAAAATTAAAATAAGAAAAACATACTTTATATTCATTAAAACTCCTAATATTGTAATTACAATAATAAATTTTATAATTACAAATCATAATTTGTTTTTTTATGTTTTATATTAGCAACAATTAAAATAATTAAACTAATAATAAAAACTAAAATTAATAAATAGTATTTACAAATAGCTCTTGCCCAAAATTTAATTATAGATATATCTGTAAAAAGTAAACAATTTCCTAAAAGTATTAGGCCTAATGGTAAAATCAATCCATTTGAATTTTCTATATTAGAAATTTTTTTAAAAATTTTCAAAATATAAAAAATTGTAAGACTCAAAAATGAAATAAGAGAAATTATCCAAATAAAAATAAAAATTGCATCTAATTTTTCCACAAAATTTCCAAATCTTATCATTCTTGTAAGTAAATAAAGGGAAAGAGTTTCATCAGTTACAGTAATTGCTGGAAAGTTCATTATTAAAGAAATAATACTTCCAACCAAGCAGATGGAAGATAA
>CALXUH010000102.1 GCA_944391645.1 uncultured Clostridia bacterium
TTATGAAAAAGGAGTAGTTTTATGGGAAAAATGCAAAGAACAAATTTAGTATGGGATGATTATATTGACTATTTAATTGATGCAATCAATGGAAGTAAATTTATGAAACGTGCAGAAGACAAACCAATGTCAACACCAAAAACAGCAGAAGAAAGCCACGTAACAACTAGGGCAATTCATTTAAGAGAAAGTGCTGATATTGCAAAAAGATTAGCAAAGGGGTTAGGACTTAATGAAGGTTACATTCAAGCTGCAATGCTAGTACATGATGCAGGGCATCCATTTAGTGCGCATGAAGGAGAAGAAATATTTAATCAATTAGGAGAGGTATATGATACGCAATATTTTCATCATAATGCAAAAGGAATAGAAATAATACTAAGTGAAGATCTTTGCGGAAAAGCAATTAGCAAAATACCAAATATTGCAAACAAACCAGAATTAAGAAAACAATTAGAAGAAGAATTTTGGTATTTCTTAGATGCTGTTATTTCACATGATGGAGAAGCAACAAAAGAAGATATGATGAAACCAGAAACAAAATATGATGGAATTAAACAAGCGGTACAAGCTAAAATGAGATCAGCTAATAGTGAAAATAAATATAAATTTATTGCGCAAACTCCAGAAGGGAAAATAGCAAAATTTGCAGATGTTATTGCATATTTATCTTCAGATATGCAAGATGGATTTAGATTAGGTATATTAAAAGATTTTAGTGATGATTATTTGGCCCTATTTGGAGAAATGTTTTCACAAGAATATCCATTAACTCAAGAAGATAAAATAGAATGTGGAAGAAGAATTATAGAACAGATAAAAGAACAAAACCTAAGAGAAAAGAAAGAAACAATAGATTTCATGAGCAGACAAGATGAAGGCATGCAAAATGCATTAAAAAATATTCATAGAAATATGCAACTATCAGGACTAAATATACATGATAAAAGTGATATACTAGCAATACAAGATATTTTTGAGAGGGAACAAGAAGCCTATAGAAGAAAAAAATTAGAAGAATTTTATAGAACGATAGGAGCAGATATACCCGAAGAAAAAAGACAAAGTATGGAAGAGCAAATCGCAAAGAAGACTGCAGAAGGTGTTCCATTAGATGATATGGAGAAAAAACTAGCAAGAACTTTACAACAGATAAATTCATCAGCCAATAAAATAGAAGAATTTGGAACAAAAATGTTAAGAGCAAGATCAAGTACAGTCTATGAAGTTACTAGTAAAATGAAAGAATATTTTATAAATGACCTAATTAGAAATTCGCAAAACCAGGATACACCTCAATTTTCTAATGCTGCATGGGATTTGTTTTTCAAAGCAAAAAAATTAAATTATAGGGAATTTGTACAATATACAAATTGGGATTACCAAACAGAAGAATTACCACAAGCAGCTATGGAATTAGCAAGAGAATGTGCAACAGGATTACAAAAATCGGGAGCTATTAGAAATAAATTTTATGATGAAGCAGTAAGATCATATATTACTGATCCAGAAGCTTTAGAATATATGGAAACAGCATATAGACCAGAAGAAGAGTATACTTCATTTAGAAAAGAACATGGAATAGGAGATTTAAAAGCCTATACAAGAACTTCAAATAGTAGATTTACAGGAAATAAACAACAAGATGCAACTATGAGACTATTACATAATTTATATTCATATGTGCAAAATGAAAATGAAGTTTTTGCAATAAGATATGAAAATACATTTAATGCAATAAAGACAAGAGTTAGCAGAAAAATAGAAAAAGCATTAAGTGAAGAACATAGTGTTTCAGATACACATTTATATAAGGATATATTACAAGAACAAATAGATACAATTAGACAAGAGGCAATAGATTCTTATGGTACAACACAATTAACACCAGAACAAAAAGAAGAATTTATAAAGGGGAAGATAAAAGCAGAACTAGATAGCATGGAACATAAAATGGCAATACAGCTATCTACAGATTATTTAGCAGGAATGACAGATAAATCATTTGTAGATACTGCAATAAAAACAGGACATTTAGATCCAAATGTTGTACAAAATGCTGCAAGAGGTACATTATTAAGTACACAGGTACAACAATTAATGACAAATATAGAAGAAGAACAAAGACAAGAGCAAGCAGAATTACCAACATCACCAGCAGGAGATGAAAGATAGTTGTTTTTTAACATAAGGAGAAAAAAATGCAAACAGATTTAAGCAATGAAAATGTGATACATATAAAAAATAAAAAAATACAGTATTTACAATTTAGGAAGCTATTAGAATATAAAGATATTATAAACCATGCATATAGTTTAGGGGTGAATGTAAATTATAGAACTGCACTCAATGGAAAACCAGATGTATCAAACAAACAATCTAAATTAGCAAAAAATTCATACAAAAGATTATGTAAATCAATAGGTTGTAAATATAATAATCTTGTAAAACCAAGACAGTGTCATACAAATAATATATTGATTGCAGAGAAAAAAATAAATAAACTTACTCCAGATTTTAACTTAGAAGAATATAACAGAACCGATGGATTGATAACAAAGAAAAAAAATATGGTGTTAGCTACAACAAATGCAGATTGTATAATTTTTTTACTATTTGACCCAGTAAAAAAGGTTATTGCCAATGTTCATTCTGGATGGAAGGGAACTCTTCAAAAAATTATAGTGCAGGCAATAAATAAGATGATTAATATATTTGAATGCGACCCTAAAGATATTATTTGTTGCATTTGTCCAAGTATAAGAGAATGCCACTTTGAAGTTTCAGAAGATGTAAAGAATCAATTTGAAAAAGAATTTAGCAATTTAAATGGTAACACATATATGTGCGAAGAAAAAAAAGAAATTATTATAGACATAAATGATTTGATAAAACCTAAAAAAGAAAAATGGAATATAGATACTGTATTAATAAATAAAATACTTATGCAAAATATGGGACTAAAACAAGAAAACATAATAGATTCAGGAATTTGTAGTATGTGTAATCCTAATTTAATACACTCATATAGAGTAGAAAAAGAGGGGTTTGGTCTTGAAACGGCATTAATAGAATTAAAATAAGTATAATAATTTGTATAAGTTTTTAATAAAAAAATCTTTAATACAAACTTCTGCTTGCCCATTGGCAAGAAACTTTGAATATTTCAAATAAAGGAAGTTTGTATTTTTACTTTATATTTATAAGGAGTAGAAATGGAAAATCAATTTTCAAGGACAGAAATGTTAATAGGAAAAGAAGGAATAAATAAATTGCAAAAATCAAAAGTTGCAATATTTGGCATAGGTGGAGTAGGTTCATATGTGGTAGAGGCTTTAGCAAGAGTTGGAGTTGGAAATTTTATATTAGTAGATAGCGATATAATTACAAAAACAAATATAAATAGACAAATAATAGCAACTACAAAAACAATAGGAAAATTAAAAGTAGATGTTGCAAAGGAAAGAATTTTAGAAATAAATCCAAATGCAACTGTAAAAACATATGCAGAGTTTTTTAAACAAGATAGCTCAATATTTCTAGATAATTCTATTAATTATATAATTGATGCAATAGATACAGTATCATCTAAAATAGAGTTAATAACAAAAGCAAAAGAATTAAATATTCCTATAATTTCAAGTATGGGAACTGGGAATAAATTAGATCCAACAAAATTTGAAATAACAGATATTTATAAAACTTCTGTATGTCCACTTGCAAAAGTAATGAGAAAAGAGCTTAAAAAAAGAAAAATAGATAAGCTAAAAGTAATATATTCTAAAGAAGAACCAATAAAAATACAAAAAAATGATATAGAAACAAAAAAATCAATACCTGGAAGTATATCTTATGTACCATCTGTGGCAGGGTTAATAATTGCAAGTGAAGTTGTTAAAGATATAATAAAATATTGAATTTTAATTGATATTAGTATTAATTTATGAGTAATGAAAAGAAAATATGTAATATTTTATATAGTTATAAAAATAATATTATAACTAAAAGAACATGATTTTTTTGATGATTGCTTCCTTGGGCTTAAATACCATGTATTTAATAAAATATTTTTGAATAGGATTAAAAAATACATTTAAAAGTAAGATATCTTTTATTCTAAATTCAATACCCTTCTTTTTTAAATAATCACACGTAAACAACTTACAACTAATGCATTTCGTAGAACATGTATAATCTTGATTTAGATATTCACATTGAACTAATTTTGTTAAAGGACCTAACCATTTTATTCTAAAATGTCTACAACATCCTACTGTAGAAGTAGTATTTCTTTTTTCACCACATTTATTATCTTTAAAATCACATAAATGTTGGTTACAAAAACAATTATCTAAATAGTTACAAACAGTATCATAGATATAATTATATCGTTCATAGCGAGTATTATATAATATTGCGTTTATTCCTGATATAAAGTCATTATGAGATTTATTATTTTTATCATAATTAATTAAATAACCTATACAATCTTTAGAACCTTCTGAAATGCCTATTTTAAAATTATTCAATGTTAATATTTTTTTTATGAATAATAATTTTTTTAATATTTTTTTATAATCTTTTGTAGAAATAGAGCTAAAGTCAATCCTTAGAACAAAAATGCCTTTCTTTTTAATTTCCCCTAATCTTAGATTATTAATATCAGTAGTAATACTAGAATTATCTGCTATAGCAAAATAGTAATTATTATTGAGTTTTATTATATCCATAAATACCTCCACATAAAATTATAGCATAAAAGTTAATATAAGACAACATACACTATTTGACAAAAATTACAAGTTATGCTATACTCTAAATATGATAGCGCATGCTATCAAATACTAAGAAAGGAGACTGCATTATGGCTTACAAGGATAGTGAAGATTTCCGCAGAGACTACCCCAATGGTTATTCCAAAAATGGGACCGTCTATGACGGAAATGGCAACAAAGTTGGCTATGTGACTGGTGACGGGGATTACCGTATCAACGATGGTAGTGCCAATGACCGCCAGCTTTATGTCAACAAGAAGTAATCAGTCCCTCGCAAAGAAGTGCTAGGCAACTACCTAGCACTTCCCATTTTATAATCATAAAAATCAAATGTAAAAAATTTAAAAAAACAATTGCTATTTTCATAAAATTGTAATATAATCGTCACACAAA
>CALXUH010000103.1 GCA_944391645.1 uncultured Clostridia bacterium
GGGTGCGCCCCGTAGTTTCTCTAAAATCTAAACTCCCAGAAATTAATGAGAAATAATAACATAAAGGTCAAGCTTTAGTCTTGACCAACCATAATAAAAATCGAAGGAGTAAGCAGGAAAACGTCCCAAGAAGGCCTCAGGACTTCTGGGGACCCCGCATGAGGAGGGAAAAACAAAAATTGGGAATAATAAATATGGTAAGCAATATAAAAGAAATTCATCCAAAAGATATACTAATTATAAAGGTAGGGACATTTTATTATACTTATAATAAAGATGCCTATATCATTTCATATTTATTTAATTATAAATTAACGCAAACATCAGGTATTTTTTCTTGTGGTTTCCCTTCATCAAAATTAAATAGTATAATGGCACAATTAGAGAAAAATAAATTAAATTATATTATACTAGATAGAAGGAATAATTATGATTTAGATAATAAATTTGATAATAAAAATTTAAACCAATATGATAAAATTCTAAAAAAAGCCAAGGAAAAAATAAATTATGATATAAGGGTAAAACAAATAGTAGATTACTTACAATTAAATAGAGATAATAAAAAAGTAATACTAGAAATGGAAGAATTAATAATTGAAAGAAGAAAAATTCAAAGTAATTAATTTTATAAGAGAGCTAATTATATATTTAGATAATTTACTAGACAATTTTCCAAAAAAAGATTTAGAATTAAAAAATAGAATAAGAAACAATTCTTATGATTTATTAGAGATATCTTATGAAGCAAATTTAATTACAGATAATATATATAGGGATAAATTATTATCAAAAGCAATAGCTAAGATTAAGATATTGGATTTTTTAATAAATATCTGTTACGATAAAAAAATAATAAATAATAAAAAATATGTTAGATTTGGAAAAAGTATAGATGACATAGCAAAATATTTGGTAGGTTGGAAAAAAAGTTTATAAGGGCAATGTTGTGGTGGCTGGCTTCGCGCGGTGTTAACGCTAATTCTGATTATGCAAACTTCGGGACAGGCAACGTGAACAATGGCAATGCGAACTCTTACAACAACTTCTTTAACTCTAATGGCAATGAGAACGACAATAGCGCTGGGGTGCGCCCCGTAGCTTCTATAAACTGTGGTTATATAGTTATGTGGCTATATAAGAGATAATATAGAAACAGACATTTGTCCTGTAGTATAAAAATGCTATAAATTAAAATAGATAAATATATTTGCTAGTAATGTTTTAAAAATTATATATATACATGAAAAGGAGTATATTTTAAAACTATTTTTAAACCACTATAAAAAATAGTGGTTTTTATATAACAAAATTTAATCTATCTAATTAAATTTTTTTCGTTTTAATAAGTATTTATAACAAATTAAACTTGATGTATAACTTGAAAGAGAAATTTTGTTAGAAGTATATAAATATTTTTTCTTCTTTAATTTACGCTTTATAGTTCTATATTTTGCATAATTTCCATATTTATTACGACCTAAAAAAATAAAATTATCAGTATTTTTATAAATTCGTGTTTTAGGATTTAACATTAAATCTTCCTGCTTAAGAAAATCGACTATTTTAACTAAGCATTCTTTTAAATATTTATTTGATTCATGAAATAATAACATATCATCTTGGTACCTGATGTATCCTTTAATATGCAAAGTTTCTTTAACAAAATGATCAAAATCATTTAAGAAAAAAATTGCTAAAATTTGACTTGTCATATTACCTATACTAAGCCCAACATTATCGCTATCTATAATATTAAAAACTATATTTAAAGCTTCTTTATCTTTAATTTTTTTTATTAATTTGTTTTTTAAAATATTATGGTTAATACTTCCAAAATAGTTATGAATATCGATTTTTAAAATATAATAGGAACCATAGTTAATTGAAAATTTTCTATGAAAATTTTGTGCAAATTGAATTCCAGCCTTGCAACCCATCTCTTTCCTGCTAGCAACATTAGTATCTAATAAACATGGAAGAACTGAAGGATATAAAATGTGTTTGGCTACTAAATGATTAACAACTTTATCAACAAGGTTTTGACTTACAATTCTTCTTTTTTTAGGCTCATATATATAAAAAATATTATAAGGACCTACAGTATATTTCCTTTGAGCAAGTAATTCATAAATTCGTGATATATATATACACTTGTACTCCCTGAAGTAAGCAGATTTATTTTTATGTTTAGAATTCTGGCAAATTGCTAAAAAAGCTTTTTCTATATTAGAAATTTTATATAAATCATTATATAAATTGTTTTTCCTTTTCATATTAGATACTCTCCATAATAATTTTTTGTAATTTTTCTAAAAGTTCATAAGCTTCTTTAACTGATAAACTATTAATATTGATGGATTTAATTGTATTTATCAATTCAGTAATACATAAATTTTGATTATAATCTTTTAAAGTATATGTAATATTTTTATTTAAATCAATTAATTGTACATCTAAACTATATAAATTAAATAATTTTGAGTATTTTTCGTAGCTAGAACATGGAAAACCACATTTTATAATAGAAGGAGAAAGATTGCTAATTTTAAAGTTGAAAAGTTTAGATAAAGTTTTAGCATCATCTTCTATGGCAATAAAAAATATACCGCTTCTAAATAGATAAATGCATTTGGCATTTTGCCTTTTTAATTCAACATATGTATTATACAATTTACTCATATATATATCACCAAAAATATTTTAATATATAAATAATGAAAAAAATGTCGAAAAATGTAAAAAACAAAAAAATATGATAAGAAAATTAAGTACGTTACTTTAAAAATTTTCTTCAAATTGTCTTATCATTACAAATATTTTAATTTAATTTGTTAAAATCTTCTCAAGGAAAACAATAAAATTATTCTAAAATATGGTATAATAAACAAAATATATTAAAATTTATTAGGAGAAGATTATGAATATTTTAGAAGAAACAAAATTTATAATGAAAAAATATGCAATAACAGCAAATAAAAGATTAGGACAAAATTTTTTGATAGATGATAAGGCAATAGATGCAATTATTGAGTCATCAAATATATCAAAAGAAGATTTAGTAATAGAAATAGGTCCAGGACTTGGAACATTAACAAAATATTTATTAGAAGATGCAGGAAAAGTTATATGTATAGAATTAGATACAAAAATGATAAAAATATTAGAAGACAGGTTTAGTTTATATAATAATTTTGAAATAATAAATGATGATATTTTAAAAGTAGATTTGAATAAATTAATTTACGAAAATAAAAACAATGGCATAAAACGCGTAAAAGTTGTAGCAAATTTACCATATTATATTACCACACCAATTATTATGAAGCTTATAGAAGATAAATTAGATATAGAAAGTATAACAATAATGATACAAAAGGAAGTTGCAGATAGACTTACTGCAATACCAGGTGAAGAAGATACAGGTGCAATAACATATACTATAAACTATTATACAAAACCATTTAAAATATATAATGTGGATAAAACATCGTTTTTACCAGTACCAGAGGTAAATTCTACTATAATAAGATTAGATATATTAAAAACACCAAGTGTAAAAGTAAAAAACGAAAAATTAATGTTTAAAATTATAAAAACAGTATTTATGCAAAAAAGAAAAACATTATTAAATGGATTAGCTAATAGTAAATTATTTGGAGAAAAAGAGAAAATACAAAACATGTTAATAGAATTAGGAATAGACGTAAATATAAGAGGTGAAAAATTAACTTTAGAAAAATATGCACAGATTGCAGATTATTTATCAAAAAAATAAAGAAAATTAGGGAATAATAAATTTTGCTATTTTAAATTATAATTATATAAAATACAAAGCTTAGGTACCATAAACCTTACCTAAAAGTTGACAATATAGCTATTTTGAGGTAAAATAAATATGTTAATTAAAGGAAAGGGAATTTTTTATGACCAATAATAATCTAAAAACACTTGAAAAATTAGAGTCTAAAACAAAAATATATTTGATAATAATAGCTATATTATTAGTTATTTTATGCATAAATAAAGCTATATATATTATTCCAGCTATTATCATTTATGCCATTATATTAATATATACTATATGGGTAACACAAAAAAGAAAAGGGGAAGTATCAAACTATTTAGATGAGTTAAGCCTAAATGTTAATACAGCAGCAAAAAAAACATTGATTAATTCACCATTCCCTCTTATAATGTTGGAAACGAACGGAAATGTTATATGGAGAAGTCCAAAATTTAATAAAGAATTCGCAAACATAGGAATAAATTCATATATTGATGACATAACAAAAGAAATAAAAATGAATATAGAAAATAATCAAATTACAACTATTGATAGTCAAATAGAAATAGAAGATAAAACATATCATATAGTTGGAAATTATGTAAAAAGTAAAAAAAGGGAAAGAAAAAAGAATGTAGCAGAATATATTGCTATATTGTATTTTATAGATATTACAGCAAACCAAAAATTATTAAATGAATATAATAATTCAAAATCTTGTGTAGCAATAGTAATGATAGATAATTATGAAGAAATAATGCAAAGAATACCAGAGGATAAAAAAGCACAAATAATAGCAGAAGCTGAAAGAAAATTATATGAATGGGCTGCAAAAAAAGGTGGATTAATAATAAAAAAAGAAAGAGATACTTTTATTTCACTATTTGAAAAAAAAGATTTAAAAGATATGGAAGAAGATAAATTTTCTATATTGGATGAAATAAAAGAAATAGAAACTGAAGATAAATTACAAATGACACTTAGTATGGCATTTACAGATGAAGGAAAAACAAATTATGAAAAATATGAGGTCGCTCAAGAAGCAATGAAGGTTG
>CALXUH010000104.1 GCA_944391645.1 uncultured Clostridia bacterium
CTCATTTTTGCTGCTGCCCATATTAATCCTGTAATTTCATCTGTTGCAAATAAAATCTTTTCCATAATATGTTCTGGTTTAACATCTGAACAAATACCATAACCATGGCTACATATAGAATGAATAATACTATCCTCTACGCCATTTTCTTTTAATAACTCTACACATTTTTTGCAGTGTTCTTCTGGATACATTTCAAAATCTATATCGTGTAATAATCCAACTATACCCCAATATTCTGGATCTTCTTTTAACTCTTTTGCAAAATATCTCATAACGCCTTCTACAGTTAGAGCATGCCTAATATGAAATTCATCCTTATTATATTTTTTCAATATTGCAAATGCTTCATCTCTATTTATACCATTATTCCTCCTATAATTATCTTATTTAAATTGTTTTTTGTTGATTATCATATCATAAAAAAGAAAATTATTCTACTTATTATATTTATATAGAATAATTTTCTTAAATAAAATACTGTAACTTTTTATTATTAATTTTCAGATTGTGCAACTACTTCTTTTCCATTATAATATCCGCAATTTGGGCATACTCTATGTTGCATTACTTTTTCATGGCAATGTGGACAATCAACTAAATTTTGATTTTCTAATTTCCATGTAGATCTTTTTAAATGTGTTCTTGCTTTTGACCATCTTCTTTTTGGTTGTGCCATTTGTGATTCCCTCCCTTAATCTGTCAGTTTTCTGTAATCTATCTATGTTTTATTACCTAAAATCGATACTATAAAATTATACTAGTTTTCAAGAATTTTGTCAACAGTTTTAATGTATTTTTCACATCTGTATTGTATATTAGTCAATGATGTGAAACAAATTTATATAAATACTCAAATAGTATTATTAAATTTGTTTCTTTCATTTTATGCACACATTAACTCTGTGCTCTTTTCTTTTGGTGTCAAATAACCTAATACAGCCATTGGTATGTTATTTGACCTTTTTAAATATGCTTTTCCTTGTTTTAATAAATCTTTAAAACTGTAGAACTTCAAATAACTGTAAAATCTTTCATTATCATTCCTATGGCTTCGTTCTACTTTTCCATTATGTTCTGGTGTTCTTGGTCTTATTTTATGATGTTTTATTCCTAGCTCTTTTAATAGCTTTTCTAATGGATGTTCTTTCTTTATATCTGACCTGTTGTATGTAAATTCTTCTCCATTGTCTGTTTGTATTTCTTCTGGTTTATATCCATAATATTTTATACATCTATTTATGAAGTCTACAGTATTTGCTGGTATATGTTCTTCATACCAATGCAAAAATCTTTCTCTACTTGCTTCATCTATGCAGGTATATTGATAATATCTTTTATCTTTTGGTAATTTTTCTGTTTTGCATTCATTTGGTACATATTTAACATCTATTTGCCACTTTTTACCAATTTCTTTTGGCGTATGATATTCTTGATTATGCTTCTTTGATGTTCCTTTTATTTCTGGATTATTGTAATATCCTATTTTTCTTAGTACTCTATACAATGATGTTGGTCTCCTTGTATATCCCTTTTTTATCTTTAATTTGTACCATATTTCATTTAGTGTTATATGTGGATTTCTTCTTATCAAATCTTTTATCCATTTTATTTCTTCTTCTGTATGCTCTGTCGGATGCTTGCTATGTGGCTTATGGCTTTTATCCATTAAACTTTCTTTTGTTCCATCATATTTTTTATTCCATCTCCATAATGATATTCTTGAAATATGATATTTTCTACATACATATCCGATGTCTCCACTATTTCTATATGTTCTTACTGCATTTTCTCTTGTTTTTAATTCATGTGGTAAATATCTCTTGGTATTTTTATTTTCTTGTGATATACTATTACTCATAAGTGATTCAAGTCCTTTCGTATAATTTGTTTTTGGACAATTCAATTATACTACTTGAATCACTTTTTTCTATTATTTTTGTTTCACATCAATTGTAACACTACAAAATAAAAATAAAGTAAAAAAAATTTAAAATTTAAAAGAAGGTTAAAATGTATAAAATATACTAATTTTTCAAATACTAAAAATAGCATAATATATTAAATTTATAAAAAGGACGGTATATTTTTATGATTAATTTTAGAACAGATTTAGCTTTAGAAAGGCGTGACTTATATCGTAGAGCAAATAATATAGCAAATGAAATTGGAGGATTAGAAACGCAAGAAGAAGTATTAGGAGAAAATGTTAAAATAACAAGAGTAAAAGTGTTAAATGAAGAAGGAGAACAAGCAATTGGAAAAAAGAAAGGAAACTATATTACAATTGATATTAAAGACTTAAAATTAGCTGGAGAACAAGAAATACAAAAAGCATCTGAGGCAGTAACAAAAGAATTAAAAAGTTTAATAGAGCATCTTGTTCAACCACAAGATGATATTTTAGTAGTTGGGCTTGGAAATTTATATGTTACCCCAGATGCTCTAGGACCAAAGGTTATTCAAGACATTGATATTACTAGACATTTACTAACATATATGCCAGAAGTAATGGAACCAGATACAAGACCAGTAAGTGCTGTATCACCAGGAGTTCTGGGGACTACGGGAATTGAAACATTGGAGATTTTAAAAGGAATTGTAGATAATATTCATCCAAAACTAATTATTGTTATAGATGCATTATCTTCAAGAAGTATAGAAAGAATTAGTAGTACAGTACAAATAGCAGATACTGGAATTGTACCAGGAGCAGGTGTGGGTAATCAAAGGAAAGAACTAACTATAAATACTTTGGGAATTCCTGTTATTGCCATAGGAGTACCAACTGTTGTAGAAGCAGCAACTATTGCAGCAGATAGTTTAGATTTGTTTATTCAAAAAGTACAAGAAGAGGCGCATTCTAATGAATTTTTAAATCAATTACAGGAAGAAGATAAATATCAAATGATAAAAGAAGTTTTAGCTCCAGAGGACTATAACTTCATTGTTACACCAAAAGAAATTGATGATTTAATTGAAAATATGTCTAGTGTTGTAGCAAGAGGAATTAATTTTGCCACTAAAAAATAACTATTTAAAAATAAAATATAAAATTAATAGATGTACAGGATAAAAAATGTAAAGTAAATATTTTACTTTTTTACCTTGTTTTCCATTATAAAAACAAATAAATATAATAGGCAATATAGTAAATATTCCTAAAAGAATATACCAAATATTAAAACCATATAGAATAATTTGAATTCCATATTTTAAAATACAAGCGGTAATGTATGAAATAACCATAGCAAGTTTATCATTTTTAAATAGATAAAACATAAATATAATTGCAATGCCA
>CALXUH010000105.1 GCA_944391645.1 uncultured Clostridia bacterium
TACAGATACCATATTATGTTATGACAAGTGAGGAAAATAACGATGAGACAATAGAATTTTTTAATAAAATGAATTTTTTTGGATATAAGAAAAATCTAGTTAAATTTTTTAAACAAGCAGAAACCCCTTTGATTAGTAAAGAGGGTAAATTGCTAATAGGAAAAGATAATCTTATAAAATTGGCATCAAATGGGAATGGTGAAGTATACAAATCAATGATAAAATGTGGTATTGTAAATGATATGAAGAAAAGACATATCGAATGGATATCAATAACCGGAATAGACAATATTTTAGTTAAAGTAATAGATCCTTTGCTTATAGGAGCAACAATAAAACAGAATAATTTAATAGCATCAAAATCTGTTATAAAAAATGCACCAAAAGAAAGTGGAGGTGTCTTTGCTAAAGCAGATGGAAAACCAGGAATAATAGAATATGTTGAGGTTTCAGATGAAATGGCAAACCAAAAAGATGAAGAGGGTAATTTTGTATATGGGGATATGAATATTGTAAATCATTTATTTAATATTAAAGCACTAGATATAATAGATAGTAGACCACTTCCATATCATACTGCTGTAAAAACATGTGAATATAAGGATGAAAAAAACAATATAATAAGAGAACCAGTTTACAAGTTCGAAAAATTTATATTTGATGGATTTGTATTTTTCGAAGACATGACACTACTTAGAGTACCAAGAGAAAAAGAATTTGCACCAATAAAAAATGCTATAGGAAATGATAGCCCTGAAACTGCAAAAAAAATGTATGAAGATTACATAAAAACATTGAAAAAATAATATGATTTATGGTATTATATATAATGTTATTTAAAGGTAGTTATAATAATTTATATAAATGTACCTAATATCAAAAAAATAGGAGGTAAAAATGCCAAAAGGAAAAAGATATGATAGTGAGCCTAAGTTGAATGTAAAAAAAGTAATTGGAGTAATAATTGCATTTGTAGTACTAGTAATGATAATAACTTCAATAGTAAAAATACTAAAAAATAATCCAGAAGAAGAATTAATAAGTACAATAAGCTATTATCCAGTATATATAAATGGGAAATGGGGCGTTATAGATAATAATGGAAATAATGTAATTACAGCATCATATGATGAAATGATTGTAATTCCAAATAATAAAAAAGCAATATTTGTATGTACATATGATGTACAAGATAGCACCGGAGAATACAAAACAAAAGTTGTAAATGAAAAAAATGAAGAAATATTAACAGGGTATGACAAAATAGAGGCGATAGATAATTATGATTCAAAACAAAATATATGGTTTGAAGATAATTTATTGCGTGTTAAAAAAGGTGACAAATATGGTTTAATTGACTTTGATGGGAAGGTAATTTTAAATTGTGAATATGATTCTATTTATGCATTAAAAGGAGTAACCGAAAATATATTAATAGAAAAAGATGGAAAAGTCGGATTGGTAAATTCTAAGGGACAAACTATAATTGATACAGAATATGCTGGTATTCAAATATTAGATGAAGGGTATAAATCTGAATATTTGGTTGTAGGAACTGATGGAAAATGTGGTATTGTAGGCACAAGTGGTGCAGTAGTTTTAAACCCAGTTTACGATGAAATTAAATTTTTAGGTTCTAATGAAGCATATCAAGTAAAATCAGAAGGGACTACACAATTGATAAACAACAAAGGAGAAGTTTTACAAACATCAGAGGGTGAGGAATATTTATATGCAAAAGGAGAAAATGTAATTGTTTCTAAAGATGGCAAGGTAGGAATAAAAAAATTAACAGGAGAGACAGTTATAGAATATCAATATGATAATTTACAGTATGCTTTTTCAATATATTATATTGCACAAAAAGATGGGAAATATGGAATAATAAATATAAATAATGAAGAAGTTATTGCGTTTGAATATAATAACATGTATTATGTAGAAGAAGGAAATTTTGTAGTTGCTGATAAAACAGAAACAGAGACAGTTGTTTTTGATAATAATCTTACACAAAAACTTTCTGGAATAGTATCTGAAATAAATACTACAAAAGGTTATATAAAAATATATTTAAATGGTGAATATAATTATTATAATTTTAAATTTGAGAAAAAACAAAACACAGAAATTCTATCCCAAAATACATTGTTTTTAAGCAAAAAAGATGATAAATATGGTTATATAGATAAAGCAGGAAATGTAGTAGTTGATTATATTTATGAAGATGCAACAGAGCAAAATTCATGTGGATATGTTGCAGTTAAACAAAATGGAGTATGGGGAGCTTTAAAGAAAAATGGAACAATAGCTCTTAAGCCATCGGTAAATTTAGATAATAGTATATACATAGATTTTATAGGGGAATGGCATTTAAGTGACGATGGATTATATTATACAAAATAAAGAGTAAGCAGGGCTTACTCTTTTAGTTAATAACAAAAATAATTATTAATTTTTGATAAACTAAATGGAGTGTGATAAAATGAATGTATTATGTGGCACTGATATAATAGAAATATCTAGAATCAAAAAAAGCATAGAAAAACTAGGACAAAGATTTTTACAGCTTGTATATACTCCTAAAGAAATTGAATATTGTGAAAGCAAAAAGCAGGCAAAATACTGTCACTATGCTGGAAGATTTGCTGCAAAAGAGGCAATATATAAGGCAGTGTCAGGTATATTAAAAGATAAATATGAAATATCATGGAAAAATGTTCAAGTCATAAATGACGAGTACGGAAATCCA
>CALXUH010000106.1 GCA_944391645.1 uncultured Clostridia bacterium
ATTTGGAAAAATTAAATCTGCTAATTCTTTATAATCCATTTAATTATCACATTCCTTTCATTACAGCTCTTATATTATACTATTAGTTCAAAGAAAAGTAAAGTTTAATTTAGTTTATTAATACAAAAAAGGGTGCTTATTGTTCACCCCCAAGTTATTAATTATTTTGTGCTTGCAGAGCTGTTATTGCCACTACTCCTACTATATCTTCTGCTTTACATCCTCTTGATAAATCATTTACAGGTTTGGCTATACCCTGGCATATTGGTCCATATGCTTCTGCTTTTGCCAGTCTTTCTACCAATTTATAACCTATGTTACCAGCCTCTAATTCTGGGAATATTAAAATATTAGCTTTCCCCGCCACATTACTTTTTGGTGCTTTGCTTTTTGCCACTTGTGGTACAATTGCTGCATCTAATTGTAATTCTCCATCAATCATTAAGTTAGGGTTGATTTCTCTTGCGATTTTAGTTGCTTCTTGAACTTTAGTTACCTCTTCAGCCTTTGCACTTCCCAGTGTAGAATATGATAGCATAGCAACCTTAGCCTCCATTCCTACTAAAGTTTCAAAACTTTCTGCTGTAGAGACAGCTATTTCAGCTAGTTGTTCACTATTAGGATTTTGATTTAAACCACAGTCTCCAAAGAAAAATAAACCATTTTCTCCAAATTCACAATTAGGAACATCTATTATAGCAAATGTAGATACTAATTTTGTTCCTGGTTTTGTTTTTATTATCTGAAGTGCAGGTCTTAATGTATCAGCTGTTGAATGTGCAGCTCCTGACACTAATCCATCAGCATCTCCAAGCTTTACCATCATCATTCCAAAATACACTGAATTTAAAATTAATTCTTTTGCTTGTTCCCTGGTCATCCCTTTATTTTTTCTTAATTCATAAAGACTATTTATATAATCTTCTTGTTTTATTGATTTTTCAGGATTAATTATTTTAGTATCTCCAATATCAATATTATTATCTCTTAATATGTTTTCTATATCTTCTTCATTTCCAATAAGAACAATTTTTGCAAATTTTTCTTTAGATATTATCTCTGCTGCTTTTAAAACTCTTATATCTGTTGCTTCTGGTAATACAATAGTTTTTATGTTTTTTCTTGCCTTTTCTTTTATTTGTTTAATAAAATTCATATATTCCCCCCATTAATTTGTTTATTAAATATTAAAGAAGTATGTTGCTTCTAAGTCTGCTTCGTGTAATAACAATGCTAAAGGATATTTTGTAAATGCTTGTCCTAATGTTATATATAATTCTTTTGGTTCAGAAAATCCCATATGCCAACGTATAGCATATTTTTCGTTATTTGTTAATTTTATATATTCAGTAATCATCATCACAGATTTTTCTCCATGTCCATATGGAATTGTATCTTCTACTGTATAATATGGAACTTTTTCCCATACACCCAAACTATTTTTTGCATTTCTATAGTCAATTTTATAAAAATTAGTTTTACATATATCATGTAAAAGTGAAGAAATTATAATAGTTTCTTCTGGAATATCTAATGCTGAATTTTTTACTTTATCCTTTAATATTTCGTATACTTTAAAACTATGTTCTGCAAGACCTCCTTCGTGGTCACCATGAAATCTTGTACTAGCTGGTGCTTTAAAAAAATCTGATTTTTCTAAAAATTCAATTAAATTTTCCATTCCATCTCTATTTGTAGACCTTAATAATTTAATTATTTCTTCTTTCATTGGTTTTTCTCCTTATTTTATATTTAATTTTTTTATTAATTCTTTAAATGCTTTTTCTCTATGTGTTTCTTCTTTTTCCTCATCAGTTAAATCATTCATAACTCTATTTGTTCCTTCTGGTATAAACACAGGGCAAAATGTAAGTCCACCCATTGTTCCTATTTTTTCTGATATCTTTCCTTTTGTTATTCCTTTCGCAATAATTGTTTCTCCATCTGGCAATAAAGCTGTTAAAACACAAACAAATTGTGCATTCCTTTTTTCCTCATGAAGATTTTTCATTTCATTCATTAACTTATTTAAAGTAACACTTTGAGGAGCATGATCTCCTGCATATCTTGCACTGTGTACACCTGGCGCACCATTTAATCCATCTACGCAAAGGCCTGCATCATCTGTTATAATTATTTCATTAATATTTTTTTTATTACAAAATTGTTTTACAGCTTGTGCTTTTATCATGGAATTTTCTTCAAAAGTTGTACCATTTTCATCTATGTCTTCATTAAATCCAATATCTTTTAATGAAAGTATTTGAGCCTTTATGTTATGATTATCAAATAGTTTTTTTATTTCTGCTATTTTATCTTTATTTCCTGTACCATATATTATTTTCATTAGCTTTTCACCTCATGTGTTTTGTTTATATCTTTTAAAATATCATATAATTTATGTGTTGGTAACCCCTGTATTGTTGTTATATTTCCATCAATTTTATCAATAAATACACAAAATTGACTTCTTATTGCATATCCGCCAGCTAAATAATATGGTTTACCAACTTCAATCCAATTTAAGATTTCTTCTTCAGTAATATCTTTAAAATAAACCCTTGTTGTATCATAGTCTAGATATTCTTTATATTTACCGTCTTTTTCTACTAAAACACAAATGCTTGTTATAACTGTATGGCATGTATTTTTTAATTTATTTAACATATCTATTGAATCTTGTTTATTTTTTGGTTTTCCATAAGTTTTATTATCTTTTATTATTAAGGTATCCGCTCCAATAATTATTCTGTCTCCGTCAGTTTCATTAAAAACTGTTTTTGCCTTTAAATATGCTATTTTTTTTGACTGCTCCTCTAGGCTCAAGCCCTTATCCAATGTTTCATCTGCATTACTCACTATTACATCAAACGTTAATCCCATTTGTTTTAAAAGTTCTTTCCTCATGGGTGATTGTGAAGCTAATATTATCTTCATATATTCCTCCTGGTTTCAATTTATAGTTAATACTGTATTCCCCAAACTACTAAATGTTTTGCTGGTCTTCCACACACAATGCATTTATCGTCAATGTGTTTATCATTTTCTAATATACACCTAGATTTTGTACCTTTTATTTCTTTCATTTTCAATTCGCAGTTTTCATCACCACACCACATTGCTTTTATAAATCCTGGTTTTGTGTTCATTATTTTTTCTACTTCATCCAAATTTTTACATTCATAAGTTAATTGTTTTTGTCTTTGAAGAGCAATATTATATAAATTCTCTTGAATTTTATCTAATAATTTTTTTGTATATTCAGCAACATTTATGTTTATGTCTTCAACTATTTTTTCTCTTGTATCTCTTCTTACAAATGTTATTTTATGTTGTTCTAAATCTCTTTCTCCAATTTCAATTCTTACTGGTATTCCATTTACTTCAGCTTCAGCAAATTTAAATCCTGGAGATTTTTCTGTGTCATCTACATATGATGTAATTCCTGCATTTAATAATTCGTCACGGTATTTATTGCATAATTCAAAAACAGTAGAATCCTTACCAATTGGAACTAGCACAACCTGTTTTGGAGCAATTTTAGGTGGTAGAACTAATCCATTATCATCGCTATGTACCATTATTAAACCACCAATCATTCTTGTTGATACTCCCCAAGAAGTTTGGTATACATAAGACTTTTCGTTATTCCTATCTAAGAAAGAAATATCATATGCTTTAGAAAACTTTTGTCCAAAATAATGACTTGTCCCAGATTGCAAAGCAATTCCATTATACATTAAAGCTTCTATAGTAAGTGTATATTCAGCACCTGCAAATTTTTCTTTTTCTGTTTTTCTTCCTGTTATAACAGGAATTGCTAAATACTCTTCAAAAAATCTTCTATATACATTTAACATATTATAAGTTTCTTCCTCAGCTTCTTTTTGAGTTTCATGAATAGTATGACCTTCTTGCCATAAAAATTCTCTACTTCTTAAAAATGGTCTTGTTTCCTTTTCCCATCTTAGTACATTGCACCACTGATTATATTTAATAGGTAAATCTCTATATGATTTTACAATTGAACTATAATAATCACTAAATAATGTTTCAGAAGTTGGCCTTATACACATTCTTTCTTCTAATTCCTTTTGGCCTCCTGTTGTAACCCATGCCACTTCTGGAGCAAATCCATTTATTAGTTCACCTTCTTTTCTCATTAAATTTTCTGGTATAAGCATTGGCATACATATATTTTTATGTCCTGTTTCTTTAAACATTTTATCTAGAGTTTTTTGCATTTTTTCCCATATCTCATATCCATTTGGTTCTATTACTATACATCCTTTTACATTTGAATATGATGCTAATTTTGCTGCCTTTACAACATCTGTATACCAAGCAGCAAAATCTATATCTCTACTTGTAATTGATTTATTCTTCATATTTTTCTCCCCTTTATATTTATATTTATATTTCTATTGTCTATATGGATGTGTTGTACAATATCCTGGTAAATTATCAACCCAAAACAATTCTTCATATGTGTTCCAACAGCGTTGTGTTGCAAGCATTCCAGTTGATTTACACACCTTATATGTTACAACTCCATCAGACATTTGAAAAGTTCTTGCTGGAAGTCCTTCGTGTATTTTTGTCATTACTCCTGCCCATAATAAGCCTGCTGGGTTTGTAGCACCATATCTTACTGTTTCATTATAGTCATATCCAAACCAAGTCGCAGCTGTATAATAAGGTGTAAATCCGCAAAGCCATCTATCGTAGTCCTCATCTGTTGTTCCTGTTTTTGCTGCAACATCAATTCCTTCTATTGCGCAATTTCTTGCTGTTCCTCTACTGCCTACTACAGGTTGCATTAATAGATTTTGTATTACATATGCATTTGGCTCAGAAAAAACTCTTCTTTTTTCTTGTTCTGCTTGTAAAACAACATTACCTTTTGAATCTACAATTTTAGTGTAGAATGTAGGTTCTATATATGTTCCTCCATTTGCAATAGTAGCATATGCTCCAGCCATTTCTAATGGACTTATTCCAACATCTAAACCACCTATTGCTAATGCTAAATCGTTATCATTATCTGTTAATGTTGTTATCCCCATTTTTCTTAAATATTCTTTTGATTTGTCTGTTGTTAGTTCTTGCATAATTTTTACAAATGGTATATTTTGTGATGTTTCTAATGCTTGTCTAACTGTAATATTTCCTCTATAGTAATTATAATTTTTTGGTGTATAAGATTCTCCCGTTTTTAATGTAAATGTTGTTCTCACATCACTATATATCGAAGCAGCTGTTATAATTCTTTCTTGCATTGCAGGTGCAACAACTGCAATAGGTTTCATAGATGAACCTGTTTGTCTTGTACTTTGCGTTGCCCTATTTAATCCTCTAGATACTGTTTTTTCTCCTAATCCTCCTACACAGCCAATCACAAATCCATTTGTGTGGTCTATAACAACCATTGCAGCTTGCGTAGTTTCTCCTTCTCTAATCCATGATGCTTGAATATATTGGGGATTATTAAAATCCTGTTCTAATATACTTTGTATGTATGAATTTTGAGTAGTATATATTGTAAATCCTCCAGAATATACATAACTTTTTGCCATTTGTAATGACATATTTTTTTCCTCAGCTACATCTTCTATAATTTGGTTTAATGCTGCATCAGTATGGTATGAGTATAATGTGTTTACCTCATTCCCTTGTTCAAATACTAATCCTCTATTTGTCTCAGCAAACGCCTTATTATATTCCATTTGAGATATAAATCCTAGTTCAAGCATTTTATTTAGAACTGTAATTGTTCTATTTTTTATAAGATCTTCATTATCTAATCCTTCAAATGGGTTATATGCATTTGGTGAATGTGTAATTCCAGCTAAATATGCACTTTCAGAAAGTGTAAGTTCAGATGCATTTTTATTAAAATAATATTGTGCTCCTAATTCTACTCCATGTACATCTGCGCCCATAAATATAATATTTAAGTATTTTTCTAATATATCATCTTTTTCATATTTTCTTTCTAGCTCATATGCAAGAATCCATTCTCGTATTTTTCTTTCTACTGTATTGTCTCTATTATTGGTTACATTTTTTACTAACTGTTGAGTTATTGTACTTCCTCCAAATGATGAATACCCATCATTTTTTATATATGTTATAATTGCTTTGGCTGTTCTTCTTATATCTATTCCATAATGTTCTTCAAATCTTTCATCTTCTATTGCTATGTAAGCTTTTGGTAAGTATTTTGACATCTCTTCTATAGTAATTATTTCTCTTTTTTCATCTGCATTTAAAGTTGCTAAGTAATTTCCATCAATATCTAGCAAAACAGAATTAGCACACTCTGTATCTAAGCTAGTCATTAAATTATTAATATCTTCTCCCATTGTTGAATACACATCTTTTAGATATAAAAAAACCAATGTTTCCATAACTAATACAGCAAGAAGCATCAATATTATTAAAATAAGTATAAATTTTAATAATATTATAAATAGACTTTTTAATATATTTTTCTTTTTCTTTTTTACTATATATGTTATTGGTTTTTTACTCATATGTTTTTTACCTCATATATTATAAACTTAATAAATTGGTTGCAATTTGGAAATATATAATTAAACTTAATGCATCTATTATTGTTGTTATAATTGGGCTTGCCATAACTGCTGGATCTAAATTTATTCTTTTTACAAGTATTGGCAATGTACATCCTATTAATTTGGAAATTATTACAGTAACAAATAATGTTAAATTTACAACTAAAGCTACTTCAAATACCAACTTGTCAATTAAAATTAGCTTTATTGTATTAACAGTGGCAAGAGTAATTCCACAAAATATAGCAACTCTTAATTCTTTCCATATTACTTTCCATGTATCTTTAAACTCTATATCTCCTAAAGATAAACTACGAATTATTGTTACACTTGCTTGACCTCCAGCATTTCCTGCTGAACCCATAAGCATTGGTATAAATGCAGTTAAAATTACATATGAAGTTAATGCTTGCTCATAGCTTTCAATTATTTTACCAGTAAATGTGGAAGAAAGCATAAGTATCATAAGCCACGGTATTCTCGATTTCCATGTTTCAAAAATTCCTGTTTTTAAATAACTTTTATTACTAACTGGATTAATTGCAGCCATTTTATTAATATCTTCTGTATTTTCTTCTTGTAATACATCAATTATATCATCAATTGTAATAATTCCAACCATTCTATTTTCGCTATCTACCACAGGCATTGCAGTCAAATCATATTTTTGGAACATTTTTGCTATTTCTTCTTGGTCATCTGTTGTTCTACAATATATAACATCCTTCTTTACAATATTTTTTACAAGATCATTTTCATTTGCACATATAATATCTTTTAAATGAATATATCCAATTAATTTTCTTTCTGAGTTTAAAACAAAACATGTATTTATTGTTTCGTAGTATTCAATCTCTTTTCTTAATTTTACAATTGCTTGCATAATAGTAAGATCTTCTTTTAATTCTGCATACTCTACTGTCATTATACTACCTGCAGAATTCTCTGGATAATTAAGTAATTTGTTTATATCGTTTCTGGTATCTGCTGTACATTTTTTTAATAGTCTTTTTACTACATTAGCAGGCATTTCTTCTAATAAATCTGTTGCATCATCTGCATACATTTCATCAATTAATGATACTGCTTCTTTATCGCTTAGTAAACTTATTATTTCTGTTTCTTGCTCTATGGGTAAATATGCAAAAACATCTGCTGCCTTGTCTTTATTAATTAATTTAAATACCTTGATTATTTCTTTTGATTCTATATCCTCTAATAATTCTGCAATATCTGAGCTATTTAGTTCATTTAACTCTGTTTTTGCTTCTTTGTAATTTTTTTCCTTAAGTAATTTTTCCACTTTCTCTAGCATAATAAACCTCCATAATTGATAATATTAAATTAAACTTTAAATTTTTTCGCGGATACGGTTCCATACTATCACCTCTTTTGGTTTACTTTCTAACTAGAATATTATACCATATATATTTAATGATGTTCAAGTTATAAAAAGAATTTTTCAGACTATTTTTGACATAAAAATGAACCCATATTATCAGATTTTTATCTAATAATTTGAGTTCAATTTATAATCAATTTTTATTTTTTCATTTATGCTCTTGGATGTTTTATAGCTGCTTGTGCTGCGGCTAAACGAGCAATAGGCACTCTAAATGGTGAGCAAGAAACATATGTTAGTCCTACTTCATGACAGAATTCAACACTTGATGGTTCTCCACCATGTTCACCACATATTCCAAGTTTAATATTTGGTCTTGTAGTTTTTCCTAAATCAACTGCCATTTTAACTAATTTTCCAACACCTTCTTGATCAATTTTAGCAAATGGATCTGATTCATATATTTTCTTAGCATAGTAATCTCCTAAGAATTTTCCAGCATCATCTCTTGAGAAACCAAATGTCATTTGAGTTAAATCATTTGTTCCAAATGAGAAGAATTCAGCCTCTTCAGCAATTTTGTCAGCTGTTATTGCAGCTCTTGGGATTTCAATCATTGTACCTATATGGTATTCCATATCTGATCCCTTTTCTTTTTTAACTTGTTCCGCTGTTTCTACAACTATATCTTTAACATATTTTAATTCTTTCTTTTCTCCAACTAATGGAATCATAATTTCAGGAACAATGTCATATCCATCTTCTTCTTTAACTTCAATTGCAGCTTCCATTAAAGCTCTTGTTTGCATTCTTGCTATTTCAGGATATGTTACAGCAAGACGGCATCCACGATGTCCCATCATTGGGTTAAATTCATGTAATTCTGAACATTTTTGTTTTAAACGTTCTACAGTTACATTCATATCCTTAGCTAATTCTTTTATATCTTCTTCATCAGTTGGTAAAAACTCATGTAAAGGTGGGTCTAAATAACGTACTGTCATTGGTAAACCTTTTAATTCTTTATACATTGCTTTAAAGTCACCCTTTTGGAATGGTATTAATTCATTTAAAGCTGCTTCACGAGCTTCTACTGTTTCAGAAAGAATCATTTTTCTAATTTTTGGTATTCTTTCTTCTTCAAAGAACATATGCTCTGTTCTACATAATCCTACACCTTCAGCACCTAACTCAACTGCTTTTTTAGTATCTCTTGGATTATCAGCATTTGTTCTAACTTTTAATTGTCTAAAGCTATCAGCCCATGCCATTATTCTTCCAAAATTACCACTAATTTCAGCTTCATGAGTTGGAATATCTTCTCCATAAATATTTCCTGTTGATCCGTCAATTGAGATATAATCACCTTTATGGAATATTCTACCACCTAATTCAAATTCTTCTTTTTCTTCATTAATTTTGATGTCTCCACATCCTGCAACACAGCATGCACCCATACCACGAGCAACAACAGCAGCATGAGATGTACGTCCACCACGTACTGTTAAAATACCTTGAGCTGCAGCCATACCTTCAATATCTTCTGGTGTTGTCTCTAAACGAACTAGAACAACTCTTTCACCTTTTCCACCTTTTCCAAGTTCTTTTGCTTCTTCTGCAGTAAATACAACTTTACCTGCACCAGCACCTGGAGCTGCATTTAAACCTGTTCCAATAACTTTAGCTTCTTTTAGAGCTTTACTATCAAATACTGGATGTAATAATTGATCTAATGATTTTGCTTCTATTCTAAGAACTGCTTCCTCAGGAGTAATCATTCCTTCGTCTACTAAATCACAAGCAATTTTTATAGCAGCTGGAGCTGTTCTTTTTCCATTTCTTGTTTGTAAGAAATATAATTTACCTTCTTGAATTGTAAATTCCATATCTTGCATATCACGATAATGATTTTCAAGTTTATGTGCTAATTCCATAAATTCTTTATAACATTCTGGTAAATCTTCAGCAAGTTTTGTAATTGGTTGTGGAGTTCTAATACCTGCAACAACATCTTCACCTTGTGCATTAATTAAATATTCTCCATATATACCCTTTTCACCTGTAGCTGGGTCACGAGTAAACGCAACACCTGTTCCAGATGTTTCACCCATATTACCAAATACCATTGCTTGAACATTAACAGCTGTTCCCCAATCTCCAGGAATATCATTCATTCTTCTATATACAATTGCTCTTGGGTTGTCCCAGCTTCTAAATACTGCTTTAACAGCTCCCATTAATTGTTCTATTGGTTCTTGAGGGAATTCTTGACCATTCATAGCATTTTTGTAAACTTCTTTGAATCTTTTTACTAATTCTTTTAAATCATTTACATCTAATTCTGTGTCATAATGAACACCTTTTTCTTCTTTTAGTTCATCAATTATTTTTTCAAAATATGATTTTGGTACTTCCATAACAACATCTGAATACATTTGAATAAATCTTCTGTATGAGTCATATGCAAATCTTGGATTTCCAGTTTTTTTAGCAAATCCTTCAACTGCCTCATCATTTAAACCTAAATTTAAAATTGTATCCATCATACCAGGCATTGATGCTCTAGCACCACTTCTTACTGATACTAATAGTGAATCAGAAGTATCTCCAAATTTTTTACCTTGCATTTTTTCTAGTTCTTTTAATGCATCAAAAATTTGCTTTTGAATTTCTTCATTGATTGTTTTACCATCCTTGTAATATTCTGTACAAGCTTCTGTTGAAACTGTAAAACCTTGTGGGATTGGTAATCCTAAATTTGTCATTTCTGCTAAGTTTGCACCTTTTCCACCTAGCAATTCGCGCATGTTTGCGTTTCCTTCTTTAAAAAGATAAACATATTTTTTGCTCATATAAACAAACCTTCTTTCTTTTCTTTTTTTACCGTGTGCTATTATATATCAAATTCTAATAAAAATCAACTTTTTTTTGAAATATTTTGTATTGCCTTTCTAGCTAGTTCATCACATCTATTATTAAATTCATTATCACTATGCCCTTTTACCTTTATAAATTGTACTTTATGCTCCTTAACTAATGCGTATAATTCAAGCCATAATTCTTTATTTTTCACTGGTTCTTTTTTTGAATTTTGCCAATTTTTCTTAATCCAGTTTTCTATCCAATGTTGATTAAAAGCATTTACCACATATGCACTATCACTATAGATTTGTACTTTACATGGTTCTTTTAAAAGTTTTAATCCTTCTATTACTGCTGTAATTTCCATAACATTATTTGTGGTATCTGCTTTACCCCCACTTATTTCTTTTTTAATATCTTTATACATAAGTATGGCTCCCCACCCACCTGGGCCTGGGTT
>CALXUH010000107.1 GCA_944391645.1 uncultured Clostridia bacterium
GTTGCATTAATTACACTAATGGCTCAAATTGGATGTTTTGTTCCAGCACAATCGGCAAGAATAGGTGTTGTAGATAAAATATTTACAAGGGTTGGAGCATCAGATGATTTAAGTATGGGACAAAGTACATTTATGGTAGAAATGATGGAAGTTGCAACAATACTTAGGGAGGCAACGCCCAATAGTTTAGTAATATTAGATGAAATAGGAAGAGGAACATCTACATATGATGGATTATCTATAGCGTGGGCAGTTGTAGAGCATGTGGCAAGCAAAGAAAAATGTGGTGCAAAAACATTATTTGCTACACATTATCATGAACTTACAGAACTTGAAAATAAAATAGAAGGTGTAAAAAACTATTCTATTGCTGTAAAGGAAAAAGGAGAAGATATAATATTTTTAAGAAAAATAGTACCAGGTGGAACAGATGAAAGTTATGGAGTACATGTTGCAAAACTTGCAGGTGTTCCACAGACTGTTGTAAAAAGATCTAATGAGATATTAAAGTCCTTAGAAAGAAAAAGTATATTAGGAAATAAAAATGTTGAAAAGGAAAATAAAAAAATAATTGCTGGACAATTAGATTTATACAATTATAAATTAGCTGAACTTGCTCATGAGTTAGATAAAGTAAATTTAAATGAATTAACACCAAGAGATGCTTTAAATGTGTTATCCAAAATGAAGGAAAAAATAAAATAAAGTATTTGGCATATAATTATAAATTTAATAAATAGGTAAAAATTTCCTTGACAAAATAAAAAAGATGGTGTTAAATAGAGGTATAAAATAAGACAAAAGAGGAGGTAAAAACAATGCAAAAAGCTAAAACCGTTGATACTGTAGAGAGAGAGCTACACTTTTAGAAAAAATAAGAGGTTTTAGTAAAGTATTAAAAAGTAAAAAAATAATAAATATAGTAAAAATAAAAAATAAAGACCCATGCTGTGGTCTTAGGTTGTTGTACCTAAGAATATAGCATAGGTCTTTTTGTGTATATAAATAAAATTTATATTAGGAAATAAAAAATAATAAAAATGAAAAGAGAAAAAAGAAGGAGGAAAAGAAATGTTTAAAGGAAAAGAACAAAAACAAGAAAAAAATAAAGGAATAACGTTAATTGCGTTAGTAATAACAATAATAGTAATGTTAATACTAGTAGCAGTAACAATAACAATGGCAATAAATGGAGGGTTATTTGAAAATGCAGAAAGAGCAGTAGGTGAAACCCAAAATGAGCTAGACAAAGAACAACAAATAGCAAATGGAAAAATACAAATAGATGGAGCATGGTATGATTCAATGGATGATTATTTAACAAAAATTGGAGGAATATCATTACCAGAAGGTTGGAGAAAAACAGAAAAACCATCTGAATGGGATAGCAATAAAGTAATAGCAATAACAGATGGAGAAAATATAGTGCCATTACCAAATGGATATGAAATAATAGAAGGAGTAGAAGGAGAAACCTCAGTAGAAAAAGGGTTGGTAATAAAAGATGGAAAAGGCAACGAATTTGTATGGATACCAGTAACAGAAGACTTAAGTTTTTCTTATTCATATTCATCAGATTGTAGTGAGCCAACAGTGCTAACAGGCACAGCTAGTTCTAGCTATGGTAACAATGTCTACGATTCACAAGATATGTTAAATTACCTATATGGAGAAAACTATTATAATTATGCCGAGGATTTTAATTATGAAGATGAATATGCTGATATGGTAGAAAGTGTAAATAAATATAATGGTTTTTATATAGGAAGATATGAAACAACAATAGATGAAGAAGGAAACATAGGATCAAAATATAATACAACTGTACTAAGAGCAGATAGTATCTTAAAAGAAGGAACAAATCCAAATAGAGATGATGAGCCATATTATTATAGATGGTATGGATTATATTATACAACTAAAAATGCAAATATAGAAGGAAATGGAGAGTATGTGCAAACAGCAATGATATATGGAGTATTGTGGGATAAAACAATGGACTATATAAGAGAACAAAAAACAGCAGGAAATACGACATATGATGTAGATATAGTAACAGATGAATGGTATCATGGAAGCAGTGTAGTAAATTCAGGACAAGCAAATCCAGGTACAGAAGGAGATGTAGCATTAAATACTTGGGATCTAGCAAGTAATGCTTATGAATGGACCCAAGAGGCTACACAGGGCAGGGGTCGTATTTGCCGTAGTGCTGGTTCTGCAGCAGGTCGTACTAATAGCTTCTATGATTTCCATGCAACGACCAATTATCCTGAATGGGTAAGTACTCGCATTATATTTTATATAAAATAAATATTCATGTGATTTAAATGTGATTTTAAATGTTAATAACAGCTTGTACGTTATAGAGTATTATTGATTTAGTATGTAAAAATACTTAAGAAAATAGTTATATGCATATAAATAAAATTTTATATGTAAGAAATAAAAAATAATAAAAATGAAAAGAGAAAAAAGAGGGAGGAAAAATATGTTTAAAGGAAAAGAACAAAAACAAGAAAAAAATAGGGGGATAACACTAATTGCGTTAGTAATAACAATTATATTCTCTTATGACGAAGAATTAAAATTCAGTAATAGCAAAGGTTTCCTCCTACAAACAATTTAGTAAATTATAAAATTTTCACATATTTAAAAGATGAATTGTAAAAAATAATAATA
>CALXUH010000108.1 GCA_944391645.1 uncultured Clostridia bacterium
AGAAAAAAATAGGAGAACTAGTAAAGTGAAAACATATAAGGTATTAGAAGAAACAGGAAGATTAGATAAATATATTGTAAATAAAGATAATGAATTATCAAGAGCATTGATTCAAAAATTAATTCAAGAAAAAAAAATTTTAGTAAATGGCAAAGAAGCTAAAAGTTCATATAAAATTAATCCAGGTGATATAATTACAGTAGAAGATATTGAATACAAGGAAGATATATATTTAAAACCACAAAAAATGGAACTAGATATTATTTATGAGGACAATGATATAATAATTGTGAATAAACCAAAAGGTATGGTAGTACACCCAGGAAATGGAAATCCAGATGGAACATTAGCAAATGCAATATTAGAAAGATGCAAAGGGAGCTTATCTGGAATAGGAGGAATAATAAGACCAGGAATAGTACATAGGATAGATAAGGATACATCTGGACTTGTAATTATAGCAAAAAACGATAATGCACATATAAAAATAAGTAAACAAATACAAGAAAGAAAAGTAAGTAAAACATATTTGGCGTTGGTCAGGGGAGAAATTAAAGAAAATGAAGCTACTATAAATATGCCGATAGGAAGAAGTATAAAAGATAGGAAGAAAATGGCAGTCACAAAAAATGGCAAAGAAGCAATAACTCATTTTAAAGTATTAAAGAAATATAAAGGTTTTACATTTTTAGAAGTTAAAATAGAAACAGGAAGGACTCATCAAATAAGGGTACATTTATCTCAAATAGGGTATCCTATAGTTGGAGATGAAGTATATTCTAATGGAAAAAATCCATTTAATGTAAAAGGACAAATGTTGCATGCTACAAAATTAGAATTTATTCATCCAACAACAAATAAAAATGTAACTTATGTTGCACCATTGCCAGATTATTTTAAAAATATATTAGAACAATTAGAAAGGTAAAATATGGAAGAGGAAATTCGTTTACAAAAATATTTAGCAAAACGAGGAATTGCATCAAGAAGAAAATGTGAAGAGTATATTTTGCAAGGAAAAATAAAAGTAGATGGAACAGTTGTGACTACATTGGGGATAAAGGTAAACCCCAATAAGTCAAAAATTGAATATAATGGAAGAGAAATAAAAAACATTGAAGAGCAATATGTATACATATTGTTAAATAAACCAATAGATTATGTAACAACAGTAAAAGACCAATTTGGCAGGAAAACAATATTAGATTTAGTTAAAATAAATAAGAGAGTAGTTCCAGTTGGTAGGTTAGATATGTATACATCAGGAGCAATAATTTTAACAGATGATGGAGATTTTATATATAAAATAACTCATCCAAAACATGAAATTACAAAAACATATACAGTAACTATAAAAGGAATACCAACTAATGAAGAAATTAATATGCTAAAAAATGGTATAGATATAGGTGGTTTTGTAACAAGTAAAGCTAAGGTAAAAATATTAACAACAGACGAAAAAACTCAAAAATCTAGATTAGAAATAACAATACATGAAGGGAAAAATAAACAAGTAAGAAAAATGTGTGAGGCAATAGGGAAAAAAGTATTAGCATTGCATAGAAGTAAAATAGGTAATATAGAAGTAAATAACCTAAAAATAGGCACATGGAGGTATCTAACCGAAAAGGAGATACAAAATCTTTTAAATAAATAATATAACATAGGAAATAAATAAAAAAACTAAAGAAAAGGTGTGATTATTTATATGATAAAATATATACAAAAGAATTGGGACTACAATTTAAAAGAGGGGGACATTGTAACTGGGAAAGTTACAAATATAAAACCATATGGAGCTTTTATAAAAATACAAAATGGAATAACAGGTCTTTTACATATAGAAGATATATCAGTAGCAAGAATAAAATCACCAAAAGAAAGACTAAATATTGGACAAAATATTAAAATTATGATAAAATCTATAGATAGGAATAATAAAAAGATATTTTTAACATATAAGGAGTTACTTGGAACTTGGGAAGAAAATGCCAAGGAAATATCTCAAGGAATGACTGTAAAGGGAATTGCAAGAGATGTAGAAAAATTTAATAATGGTATATTTATTGAATTAAAACCAAATTTAGTAGGATTAGCTGAATATAAGCCTAATATCAAATATGGACAATATGTAGATGTATATGTAAAAAAAATAATACCAGAAAAGAAAAAAATAAAATTAAAAATTATTTAAGAGGTGGTAAATATGGTATCAGATGAGGAAATAAAAACGGAAGTTTCTCCATTTGCAATGAGAGAAGGAGAAATAAAAACATTTGATGGAAAAGATGGATATGTATCTATGAACCAAATAATAAATAAAATAAATATTGGTCATATTACAGATATTCACTTTAAAATACTAGAATTAGTAAATAAATTTGAATTTATAACATCAAGACAATTGTTTCAAATTTTGGAGCATCAAGGAGAAGATATAAAATCACAAGATAAACTTAATAATAAATTAGAGCAATTAGTTAAAACTAAAATATTAACAAGATATTATTTTACAGCTGAAGATGGAAAAGGAATATATAGAATATACTGCCTAGAAAAAATGGGTAAATACTTATTAAACTCTAGAGGAATTGAATGTAAATGGCAACCTACAGATAATACAAAACCAGTAGGAATGATAAAGAAAAGACTTGCTGGAAATCAAATAATAATTGCATATTTAAGAAAGGTAAAGGCCTTTGATAGTTATGAAGTAAAACCAAGTATTACAGCAAAAATGACAGGAAAAACCTTTAAAGCACATGGTTCTGTTAAAATTACTAAATCAGGTAAATCAATAAGTTTATTATTTGAAGTGGTAAGACGAGAAGATGACTGGATGAAAAAGATAGTAGAAAGGATGAGATTATATAAAGACTTTTATGAAAATTTTGTTCAGTTTGACTCGGGTTATGAAATAAAACCACAGATAGTAATAGTATGTGAAGATGATAGACATATGGTTGAAGTGTTTAAGGAAATAATCACAAACGGTATGGAAATAAAGGGAATTAAATTGTGCTTTACAACAGATTTAAGACAAAATGCTACATATTTAAGTAAAAGCTTAGTAGAATTTAAAATAGATGAAGAAACAAAAAAATATAAAGTTGAAACATTAGAATTAAAAATATTAGAATAGTATAAATAAAAACGGTATATCAAGGTAGAATAAAGATATACTGTTTTAAATTGACATAAAGTAAAAAAAATGATATAATATTTTTGTAATCATTTGTTTGATTATGAATATTATTAAGGAGGTCCTTGAGATGGACGAAAAGAAAATTGTGCGAGAAGATGAATTCGGTGAAGAAGTTCGTTGCCCTCAGTGCAGAGGAATTACACGGCTTCCCTGCCCATGGTGCAAAGGGATAGGTTGCAGAGCCTGCTATGGCAAAGGGTATTTCGAGTGCCCCAAGTGTCAAGGCCGAGGTATGATTCCCAAGGATCCAGAGAATTCTCATATTCCCATCTTCAAGGTGGAAATCACTATGCTGTGATGTGAGAATCAAAAAAGGTGTCAGCCGATTGGCTGGCACCTTTTTTATACATTTTATTTTTTCTTTTTATTATTTAAATCAAATATAATTGCATCTGAATTATCAAATAAATATGTAGAATCTGTTACATTCATTTGAATTGGATCTATTTCGCCATTTGAATCTCCCCAATTTAAATGATTTGGATCAAATTTAATTTTTTTATGTTTCTTTTCAACATCAACAGTTCCAGTATTAAATTTATCAAAATCATATTTTTTCGACTTTCTTGGTTCTTTATATTTAGATTCTAGAAAATCTACAGAACCATAATTTACTATATTTTTCCCTTTAGAATCTTTTGTCTTATATATAATACCCTTGAATTTTAATCCTTGAAGCTTAGCTACAACAAAAGTTGTTTTCCAAGACCATTTTGGATTTCCTAAACTTGAAGCATAATCATCATCTTTACCAGGATCATATCCAGATGAAACATCCCATTCTCTTCTTTCGCCAAGTTCTTTAGACCACCAATCATATTCATCTGGTGTACAGTTACCAAATGTAACCTTTGTAGGTGCATTGGCAAGTAGACGTTGCATTACTGGTGAATTAACTCCTCCTAAACTTGATAGTGTAGGAATTGAGAAAATGGTTCCCACTTTATATTTCCTAAATTGAGTAAACAAATCATCTAAACAAGAATCATAATAGTTATTAAAATCATCTATATATAAGAAGAATGGAGAACGAGATTTCTCATTTCCAGGTCGTCCTTCAACAGCTATCATAAATAACCACAAGAAAAACTTACCAAAGCCTTTATGCGCTGTACCACCAATTTCTGTAGGTCTTGATGAAAATAATATAACCTCATTATTTTCAATAGCTTTTGATAAATCAATATTATTATATCTATTGCAAATAATACTTTTTACAGCAGCAGATCTTAAAAGAGTATCTAACTGAGCACTTACTAATTGAATATACTTTTGCATATCCTTTCTTCCATCAGAACCTTTATAAAAACATTTTTTAAAATATCCAATTTGTAATTCATAATCTTTTGCAAGTTCTGGGTTCTTTTCCATTTCCCTACACATACTTTCTACTAAATCGAAATTATTAAAACATTTTAATAAATCTTCTAAAGTAGGTATTAAGCCATTATTTAATCTTGGGAACATAACTTTTAGAAGCATAACTAAATTTTGTATAGCCTGAAATGTAAGATCTAACATATAAACAGAATCCTCTGTAGGGTTAGACGCAAAATATAAATTCCTTAAAACTAAAGAAATTGTAAGCGCACAAAGAGATGGTCCCTCTATTATAAATGGATTTAATCCAATACATGCTGGATCACATGGATCAATTAAGTGTACAGGAATATCAAGGTTTTTAGCAACTTCAACTAATCTTCTTGTTTGCTCAAAATCAGGAGTTACAGAAACTAATCCTAAATCTTTATATGTAATTTTTCCATCAGGTGATTCAAAATATATCATTTTCTTCATGTAAGCTTTATAAACTTTTTCTTTGCCAGTAGCGGGAGTAAGCATACTTAATTTAAAATTCTTATTTAAATATTCTTTACTATAAGGGCAATTAAGCGTTGCAATACCTGTTTTTAATGCTGTAAATCCCATTTCTTTAGAAATTTCTCTAAAGAAAAATTTCTTTTCTAAATCACGTGCAATCATAGGTTCTATAATCATGGAGCTTTTTCCTGTCCCAGAAGGACCTACAATTAATGTAGATTCAAATCGTCTATTTTCCAAAATTTTTACAGATTTACCAGTAGTCCTATCTTTGCATAGGTCAATTTCAAAGCTGTAAGGACCAGAATTTTCTGGAGGAGCTGAAAGGTCAATACCTCCAAAATCTAAAATAGAATCTTTATAGCTATTTGGGAAAATAGGGTCATTAATAACTCTGTATAACCATACAATTAATTTATAAAAAGTTACTAGAGGAATATAAACTGCAATTGCCGTAAAAGCCGGTTTTATTAGATCTGAAAAATTTGCAAAAATTGTTTCGTAATTTGGTACTGACATTAATGCAAACCAACCAACATAGTTAATCCATTGAACAGCCATAGATAAGACTATTATGTATAACGAAATGCAATACACATAAAAAAATGAAATTTTAATGTCATCTGATTTAGCAAGTTTTGATGGTACTGCAAATGCATATGCAAATACAGGGAAAGCCATAGCTAAAGTGTATCTTATTGGACCCCAATATGAAACAGACATACCAGTAAAGCACATAAATAATATTTCTATAATTCTATCAACAACGATATATGCTGTTATTAACGTAAATATATATGCAAAAAATGTATTCCTATCAGTTTTTAACTTCTTTATAAGTTTATCTAATATTTTCACAAAACATCCCCCACTCATTATATTCATACATATATATTATCCTATAAAATGGTAAAAAAAACAAGCCTTTTATGTAAATTTTTAAATTATTATAATTATATTTAAAACACCATTTTATAAATTAATTTTAAAAATATTTATTTAAATATTTTGGTCTAAAAAAACTATAACATATATATATTTAAAACACAAGGAGAAGAAATTTGAAAAAAAACAGTATTTTAAAAAATGTAACAGTATTATTATTTTCTCAAGTAATAATAAAAATTATAGGAATAATTTATAAATTATATTTAACTAACAAAACAGAATATGCAGATACTGGTAATGCAATATTTTCTGCATCGTTTCAAGTATATGCCATTTTTTTAACAATTTGCTCAATGGGTGTGCCAAATGCAATAGCAACATTGATATCGTCAAAATTTGCTGTTGGCGATAATAATGGAGCATATAGAATATTAAAAGTTGCAATTGCAATTTTTGGAAGTATAGGTTTTTTGGGTAGCACTATATTATATTATTTTTCAAATTTTATTGCAGATGTATATTTGGATATGCCAGAGACATCAATAGTTCTAAAGGTTCTAGCACCATCAATTTTTGTTGTATCAATTTCAGCAGTATTAAAGGGATATTTTAATGGAAAGGAAAAAATGGATATAACTGCAAAAGCATTATCAATAGAGCAAATTGCTAAAACAAGTTTAACTGTTGCTATTGTGGAAATATTATCGCGTATTTCAAATAAAAATACCATAATTATGGTGTGTGGAGTTGCATTAGTAACTTCATTATGCAGTATAATAAATTGCTTATATATGTATATTAATTATATAAGAAATAGAAAAGAAATTTGGACAGATATAATTACATCAAAAAATTATAAAAAGGAACGAAAAAGGGAAATAATAAAAAGTATATTCAAAGTTACATTGCCAATATCTGTGTGTGCATTGATTGGATCATTTAATAAAACAATAGATGCCTTTACAATTGTAAAAATTGCTAAAGGGTATCTAGAAGAGTCTGAAGCTGTTAGGCAATATGGAATATTATCAGGCAAAATAGAAAGTTTAATTACAATTCCATTTTCATTTAATATGGCAATTACAACATCGATGTTACCAATAATTGCAAAGTATAAAGCAAGAGGTGATATAGAAAAAAATAGAGAAATTATAAAATTTGCAATTCTTATAGGGATAATAATTTCAATGCCATTTTTTATAATGATGTATACTTTTCCAACACAAATCTTACAAATATTATTCCCAAATGCCTCCGATGGAAGCTTAATGTTAAAAATAAGTTCCTTAGGAATAATTATTGCGGTGATTATACAAACAATTAATGGGTATTTTCAGGCAACAGGCAAAATGAATATACAAATAATAATAATATTAATAAGTTCAATGATAAAATTAGCTTTAAATATTATATTAATATCAAATCCTAAAATTGGAATTTATGGTGCTGCAATTGCAAATGTTGTAAGTTATCTAATAACATTATTAATATTAATATCTTATATAAAATTACATGAAAAAATAAAATTTGAAATAAAAAAATTTATTTTAAAACCAGCTATAATATGCTGTATAATGTACATAATAATGAAGATAACATATAAAATAGTTTTAATAAATTCACAATTAATAAAAACATTTACAAGTATAGCATTAGGAATGACTGTATATCTAATATTAATTATTGCAACTAAATTAATTACAAAAAGAGAACTAAAATTATTAAAAAGAAAAGGGTAACATAAAACAGGAAAAACTGAAAAATAGGCAATTTTATAAAAAATTAGAATAAAAAAAGAAGGATTTTAGCTAAAATTGGCGAATTATCTTTACAGTAGATAAAATCTACATTAACAATATAATCTTATTAGGAGGTAAGTTTAATGAACAAAGCTGAATTAATCGCAGCAATAGCTGCAAAAACAGGAGACACAAAAAAAGGAGTAGAAACATCTGTTAATGCATTTGTAGATGTTGTTACAGAAGCATTAGTAAAAGGTGACAAAGTTCAATTAGTTGGATTTGGTTCATTTGAAGTAAGAAAAAGAGCAGCTAGAAAAGGAAGAAACCCACAAACTAAGGAAGAAATAAAAATACCTGCATCAAAAGCTCCAGTATTCAAAGCTGGTAAAGCTCTAAAAGAAAAAGTAAATCATTAATTTTAAGAGTTAATATATAGGTATATGAATTCATATAAATGCGAACTATTTAGTTCGCATTTTTATATGGAAAAAAACATCGTTCTAATTAATACCTTAGAAGAATACAATTAAACAAAAGTATTCTAATGGGGGTTTATACATTATGAAAGGAATTTCAATAGAGGAACGAGCAGTAAGCTTGGCACAATATATAATAAATACAGGAGATACAGTAAGAGGAGCAGCAAAAAAATTTGGTGTTTCAAAAAGTACAGTACACACCGAAGTAACATTCCAGAACGGTAAGAATAAATCGCCTATATTTCCAGAAAGTATTGAAATTAAAAAGGTTTTCTTAGCAGAGAAGAATCCAGTTGTAAAATTAAGATTAGTAATAAAAT
>CALXUH010000109.1 GCA_944391645.1 uncultured Clostridia bacterium
ATTACTCATAGGAAATACCTCCAATATTTTAAGTGTTTTGTGGTTAAAACTACTTTATCATATTTTGGTATTTCCTTCAATTTTTTATCTTTTATTTTTAGTGTGTCATATCTATTGTAAACCTATATATAATAGAATTTTATGTGAATTTTTATAACCTTATTTTACTTAGTTCCTCTTGATATATATTTATTCATAGGGCTATATGTATCAGTTGATAATACACTTCTTGATATTTCTTTCCCATTTTGTTTTAAAATCTTATATGTAATGCTTTTGCAACCTTTTTGCCCTTCCTGAGTAACTACTTCTGTTCCACTCTCCAAACTAGAATCATTTTCATAAATTATCTCATAAGGTATATAGCTTAAAACTGTTGTAAAAATTTCTACATCATATTCATTTTCTTCTTTTATTCCATAAATACTTATAGTAGCTATTCCATTTTGCATATTACTTACAATTTTTATTGGGTAGTTCCTTGTATTTTTAAACTGAAAATCCAGGCTTCCATATACAACTGTAGCATCTTTTCCTGGTCCAATATATGATGTTAAAAAAGCATGATTATGTCTTTCCACTATATCTAAATTTGCATATAAAACAGCATCATATAATGTTGATGAAATTTGGCAGATTCCTCCACCTATCATTTGTACAACTTTCCCACCAGCATAACCTGCTGCATCTTTATAACCTGCCTCAACTGTTCTTTTTCCTAAAGTTTTATTATAGGAAAAAATTTCCCCTGGCATAACTATAACACCATTAATTTTATCCATTGCTATTTGTAAATTGTTTGTTCTTGTTTGGTTAGTTGCATCATATCTTGTTGAAATAGTCGAAAGTCTGTCTGGAAAAACCTCTAGTCCAATATCTTTTGTTGTTTTAGTAGGATATGTAATTACCAATGGAATAATATATTCATCTTTTTCTTCCTTTAAAATCTCTGTAGCACTTTCTATGTCAAAATCTATTCCTATAACTTCTGGAAAAACTTCTACAGGGTCAGTTGTATAATAAGCATCTTGTACTTGCGTATGCACTTCTTCATATATTTCTTCTATATTTATATCATCTGGTTTAACTAAAAAAGTATTAATATTTATACAATTATCATTTTCTAATTGCATTGCTTTTATTATTTTATCTTTCAATTCGTTTTCATCTATTGTATATCCCTCTACTCCTTTAGTTATAATTAGTTCTCCACCTTCTATACAATATGTTGATTCCTTTATAGGATTTTCTATTTTATTTTTTATGTCTTGGATTATATTATTTAATAATTTTTCATTATATTCAAAATTTATTTCTATTTCTTCACCAAATATTTTACTTTTTAAAATTGAAAAATTATTTGCAAATATATTACCTCCTCTTCCTACATTATATGCCTCATCAATAGCAGTTTTAATATCATAATTTAATTCTATTTGAGATAGCAAAATTGTATTTTCTTCATCATCTACATATATTTTTATATAATTATTTATTTTTTCTAAAATTTTAGTTTCAATTAAACTTTGTGCTTCTTCTTTATTTAACCCTTGAACTTTTATTCCATCTATAGTTACACCAGCCATCATATTCTCATTTGTCATATTTACTAAGGCAAAACCTGTTGATATAATAAATATCACACATATTATTATTGCAATTATTATAAATATTTTTTTATAATCTTTTATAAGTGTTTGACTATTTTTTTTATTTTTTCTTCTTCTTTTTCTTTCAATTATAGCTTCTTTTGATTTTTTCATATTAACTCCTTAAAATATATTACTATATTTTGTATTATTTTATCATAAACAGTTTTTTTTTACAATGTAATTATATGTTTTTTTATCCATTTTATTCCTTATTTACAAGTGTTTTCATTAAATACTTAATCAAAAATCATCGCTATAAAAATGTTAACATTAAACTTTTTGTTTATTAACTAAAAAATATTTTTGCAATTGGCTCTTCTAAAATTTTAGATATTTTTTCCATGACATCTCTTGATGGATTTTTTCTTGTTCCTCTTTCTAAATGGCAAATATATCCCATTGAAACCCCTGATAAATCTGATAATTCTTTAATTGTCATGTTCTTTTCTTTTCTAATTTTTCTTAAACTGTTTATATACATTTTATCATCTCCTTTGTCTTTATAGCAATAATATATCATGCACCATTTTGACAAGTCAATACTTTTTTAAAAAAACATCTTTACTAATAGACAATTTTTTTATATAATAGTGTAAAATTAATAATGTGAGGTGCTATTATGATTGGTGATATGATTGCAAAAATTAGGAAAGAAAAAGGTATGACAAAAACCGAACTTGCAAAAATAACAGGTATTAATATTGGTCATTTAACACATATTGAAAAAGGAGAACGAAATCCGAGCCACAAAGCCCTTAAAAATATATGTCAAGCTTTAAACATTCCTTATCAACAATTAATGTATACATATGATAAACAACTAAATGAAGATCAAGAAACATATAATTATGTTGGCAATATTGCATATGATAAAGTGCTTGCTGTAGATAATATAAATAGTTTTATTAGTTGTCCTTCTTCTATGCCAAGTGCATCACTTGCCGTTAGAATAAATGATTCATATTTAGAACCAAAATTCTCTAAGGGAGACTATGTTTTTGTGGAATTTAATTCTCCTTTAGTTACAGGCGATATTGCAATTGTTTGCCTTAACGGTGAAGTTTTAATAAGAAAATATTCTAATAAAGAAGGTAAAATTTCTTTGTCTGTGCTTAACAAATCATTACCAAAGATTACAGTATCAAAAAAGGATGAATTTTATATAATAGGCAAAGTTTTGGGAAAATAAAACATTTACTGAATTATTTTAAATTACCAAATACATATATTTTGGTTTTTTTTCTCTCTTTTTTATAATTTTTTAAAATTTTTGTAAAAAATACTTGCATTATATATTTTTTAATAATATAATGTTGTAAGCAAAAGATAAAGAGGTAGGAAATATGGAATTAGTAAAAAATATTTTTTTTAATACAGATAAATTAATGCAAAATTCAAATGTAAAAATATCATATATCGGTAAATTCTTCGAAGATAACTCTGAAGAAGTATTTATTCGCTATGGGTTTGGTCAAAATTGGGATAATTTAAATGAAGTAAAAATGGAAAAAACTGAGCTAGGTTTTCAAACTGAAATAGCTCTTATTGAAAGTGAATCTTTTAATTTCTGTTTTAGAAATGAAAAAAATGAATGGGATAATAACAATAATGAAAATTATACATTTAATTTAGAACAACCTAGCACAGATTTAATTGTATCTGATATTGATTATTCACTATCTAGACCAAATAGATTAAGAAAATCTTATATTTGGAATAAAAAAATAAGACTTGCAATATATAAAATTATTCATTATATTCCAAAACTTATATCTGGAAATTATAAAAGGAAAGTACAAGAATAAAAAATACAACTAAAAGTTGTATTTTTTATTTTATAAAATATTGATAAATTTCATTTTTATTTTTATTTCTATCCTTTGCAATTTTTTTTATTATTTCTTTTTTTTCAAATCCCTTTTTTTCATAATATTTATAATGTTCTTCTAGGCTTAAATCTAACAACCAATCTTTTTCATTTACATTTTTAAATGATTTTTCTACAATTATTACAAATTCGCCTTTAGGCTCTTTATATTTTTCTAATATTTGTGAAATAGTTCCTCTTATAAATTCCTCATGTATCTTTGTTATTTCTCTAGCTAAAACAACATTTCTATCTCCTAAAAATTCCATTATATCTTCTAATGTTCTTATTAATTTATGAGGAGCTTCATATAAAATTAATGTACTATTTATATCTTTGATTTGTTCTAATTTCTCTTTTCTATCCTTTTTATTTACAGGTAAAAAACCAACAAAATGAAAATTTGTTGTGTCTAAACCTGATGCTATAATTGCACTAATTCCTGCGCATGCACCTGGAATTGGCACAATTTCAATATCATTTTTTATAGCATTTTTTACAATTTCTGAACCGTGGATCTGATATTCCGTGGAGTTCCCGCATCAGAAACAAGTGCAATGTTTTTTCCAATCTTTAGTTTTTCAATAAGTATATCTGTTTTTGTTTTTTCTATTTGCTTATAATAACTAATCAATGGTTTTTTTATTTTTAAATGATTTAATAATTTTAATGTATGTCTTGTATCTTCTGCAGCAATTAAATCTACTTCTTGTAGTGTTTTTATTGCTCTTAGTGTTATATCCTCTAAATTTCCAATTGGTGTTGCAACTAAATATAATTTTCCTTTCATATAACTTTCCTTTTTTATTTTTTATTATATATTTTTAAAATTTCATCAGTATATTCACCATTTTCATTATATATAATTAATGGTTTTTCAATTTTTAAAAATTTTCTGGCATTTTTTATTGCCTTTATTAATACTAATTTTGCTTTTTTTTCTTTATTTGGGTATACAAATCTAATTATTTTAGGCTCTAGTTTATGTTTCCTTAAAAGTTCACATATATCCACTATTCTTTCTGGTCTATGAACCATATAAAAACTACCCTTATCTTTTAGCATATTTTTGCTAGCCACAATAATATCTTCTAAATTACATTCAACTTCATGTTTAGCAATTATTACACCTAGATTTTTATTTTTTAGACCAGTATTATTTTCCTTATATGGTGGATTTGTTATAACTACATCATAACTTCCCTTATTAAATAAAATGTTAATATTTTTCAAATCTTCCTTAATAATTTTTATTCTTTTTTCCAGGTTGTTTAATTTTACACTTCTTATAGCCATATCTACCATTTGTTCTTGTATTTCTATACCCATAATCTGAGTATTTATAGTTTTTTCAGATAATAATATTGGTAAAATTCCTGTGCCAGTTCCTAAATCAATAATTCTACTATTTTCTTTTATATCTTTTGCAAAATCTGCTAATAAAACACTATCTATTCCAAAGCAAAACTCTTTTTCATTTTGTATTATTTTTAAATTATTTAATTCTAAATTATCTATTCTTTCATTTTCTTTTAATTGTATATCCATAATTTCCCCGTAGCAAATTTATTTTTCTAGAATATTATATAATATATTTAAGCAAATTTAAATATATATGCATAATATTTTTGTTAATTTACCCCATTTGAAAGGAAATGTATGAGAAATTATATAAATTATAAAAAAAGTAATAGCAAATTAAAATATTCGCAAAAAAAGGATTGTTGCATTCAGTCATTAAAAGAAGTTAATAATTTTCTATGTAATTTAAAGAAAGCTAAAATTGCTTTTTGTATTTTTAAATGGTTTAAATAAATTATTCTATATAAAAAATTGTATTAAAGCTTACCTCATTATCTGGGAATGACATATTTTCTTTTCCATCTATTATTATTTTTATTCCATCTACTTCATTTAGCTCTGATAGTGTTTTTAAGATAGAATTAATTATCATCATTTCTTGTTTTTCACCTAGTGTTTGCTCATTAATAAACTCGCTTGAAAAATCTATATATACAATATCATTTTTTATTTCTGCACTATTTAATTTTGTTCCTTGAGGAATTAACTCTATTAATTGTTCGTTTTTAGGACCTTCTAATAGCATATTTATTAAAATTTCATATGGATTTTCTATTAATAATTTCGCATCTATTTGCCTTGCTTCTGGCTGTAAAGTTCCTTCATTTTTACTCATAAAATATAAAGTTACAATTGTTTGTCTTATTTGTTCTGTACTAATTTCTTCTTCAGGAATAATTTCTTTTATTTCATCTTTCTCGGCATTTTTATTTTTTATTACTAACCATCCCAAAACTATTACAAAAATTAATAATAAAATAATTCCTATAAACATTAATAATTTTTTAAATTTCATAAAAAAAACTCCTTGTCTAAATAATATTTTTAAAATATTATTATTTAGCTTGGATTTTTAGAACTATATATACTTATTTTTTTGGCGGAAAGGGTGGGATTTGAACCCACGGTACGTTATAAACATACACCAATTTTCGAGACTGGCACCTTAAACCACTCAGACACCTTTCCATTAATTTATTATATAAAAAAAGCAGCTTTTTAGCTGTTTATGGCGCAGAAGGAGGGGTTCGAACCCTCGCGCCCCTTTCGAGACCTAATTGTTTAGCAAACAATCCCCTTCACCACTTGGGTACTTCTGCATATCTTTATAATAAAAATTAAAAGTGAAAATTATAAACATTTTGTATTTTATAAATCTCCACTATTTTGGCGCAGAGGGTGGGATTCGAACCCACGGTACGCTACAAACGCACGCCAATTTTCAAGACTGGTGCCATAAACCAACTCGACCACCTCTGCATAATATTTAGTTGTTTCCCAACAACAGTATATATATTAGCATATTTTAAACTTATTTGTCAAGAGCTAATTTATATTTTTATATGTTTACATAAAAATGTGTTTAAATATAGTTTTTAGCTATTTGTTATATAAAAACTAAAAACTATATTTAATTTTAACTAATTTATTTTACAATTTCTAATAACCTTGCTAATTCTTCATTTGATGAATATTCTATTATTATTTTTCCAGACCTTGCACCAGCATTTATTTTGACTTTAGAGCCAAAGAAACTTCTAAAAGAATCCTCTATATCTCTATACAAAGCATTATATCTAGATTGCTTTGCTTTTTTTGCTGTTTTGTCTCCCTTTGTTTGTTTTGCAATTATTTGTTTTTCTGCTTCTCTTACACTATCTCCACTTTCTATCATATACTTTGCTGTCTGATATTGCTTTTCAGGGTCGTCAATTCTAAGTAATGCTCTACAATGACCTTCTGTCAACTGCCCCATTTTAGCCATTTGAATAACTCTTTCATCTAAATTAAGAACTCTTATAGTATTTGCAATTCCACTTCTACTTATAC
>CALXUH010000110.1 GCA_944391645.1 uncultured Clostridia bacterium
TATATTTGTTACTGTGCACGTATTTACTATATATATGTCTGCAATTTCATCAAAGTTAACTATTTTATGCCCAGCCTCTATATATTTTTGTGTCATGGCATTTGTTTCATACTGGTTTACCTTGCATCCGTAATGTATAAAATGCTACTTTTTTTTCATATTTATTTTCTACCATATTTCTCACTTTCTGAATCCTTTTATATTTGAACTAATTTGAAATCTGTGAAATCACAACTTACTAATTCAATTTTTATACCATTATACATTCCGATTAAATGCTTCTTTATGAGCATTTTCTCCATGTAAATGACCATATAAACATTTTTTTACATTATATTTTTCCATTGTTTTTAGAAAATTAAGCTCTATTTTTTCAAAATTATTAAATGGTGGATAATGCATACATACAATTATTTCTTTATCTTTCCCAAATTGTTCTACACCATTTTTTAAAGACATATCTAATCTTAAATTTTCTCTTTTTATTATTTTTTCTGGTTTTTCCTCTTGTTCAGACCATCCTCTTGTTCCAACTATTATTTTATTTTCATAAAAATAGCTATTATTATATAAAAAATCTATATTATTAAAATTATTTTCTGATAGATATGTTCTCATTTTATTAAGGGTTGTCCACCAATAATCATGATTGCCTTTTAGTAATATCTTCTTTCCTGGAAGATTATTCAAATATTCAAAATCTTTATATGTATCTTTTAAATACATTGCCCAAGAAAAATCACCTAATATTACAACTAAATCATTTTCTGTTACTTTTTCCTGCCAATCCTTTTTTATTTTTTCCTCATGATTTGTCCATTTATCTCCAAATATATCCATCGGTTTATTTTCGCCAAAAGACAAATGCAAATCCGCTATTGCATATATTGCCATATTATCCTCCAATTTTAAGGTTTGGTATCGCATTTAATTTTAAATCAGATATTTTCCCTTCTATATAATTATAATATCCAGCAGATGCTATCATTGCTGCATTATCTGTACATAATTTTAATTCTGGGAAATAAACATCTATTTTTTGTTCTTTTCCTATCTTTTCAAATTGTTCCCTAATATATGAATTTGCTGATACTCCTCCTGCTAGAACAATCTTATCAATTTTTTTATTATTCTCATTATTTATCTGCTTAAAAGCATTTATTGTGTTTTGAGTAAGCATATCTGTTGCAACCTTTTCAAAGCTTGCACAAAGATCTGCCTTATTTATGTTTGGATCTTTATGGTCTAAATTTATAACAGCTGTCTTTATTCCACTAAAGCTAAAATCCAAATTATCTATATTTGCTTTTGGCAAATTAATTGAAGGTACTCCTTCTTTTGCTTTTTGCTCTACTTTTGGTCCGCCTGGATACCCTAACCCTACAACTCTTGCAACTTTATCAAACGCCTCTCCTATTGCATCATCTCTAGTTTTACCTATCACTTCAAAATTACAATAATCTTTAACATGTACTAAATGCGTGTGTCCTCCTGATATTACTAAACATAGAAAAGGAGGTTCAAGCTTATTATATGTTATATAATTTCCAGCAATATGACCTTCTATATGATTTACACCTACTAAAGGTTTATTTAATGCATATGAAAGTCCTTTTGCATAAGATACTCCAACTAATAAAGCTCCTACAAGGCCTGGACCATATGTGCATGATATTACATCTATATCCTTAAATGTTTTTCCAGCTTGTTTTAAAGCTTCTTTTGTTACTTGGTTAATTACCTCTGTATGGCATCTTGAAGCTATTTCTGGTACAACTCCTCCATAAAGAGTATGTATATCTATTTGCGAATTTATTACATTTGATAAAACCCTTCTTCCATTTATTACTATAGATGCTGATGTTTCATCACAACTTGTTTCTATTCCTAATACTACTATTTCTTTCATTTTTGCTCCTATTAATATTACATAAATATAGATACAATTTTATATGCTATCCAAGTTATTCCAGAAAAAACTCCTGAAAATATTGGTGCTAATAAGCTTGAAAGCAATCCAGTTATCCATAACATTAAAAACACAATATAAAATATTTTTTCATTATTATAAAACCATTGTTTTGCATTATAACTTAAAAAATGCATTAATACTTTAGAGCCATCTAGTGGTGGTAGCGGAATTAAATTAAATACACCTAATCCTATATTTATTAAAATAATTTGTATCATTATAGTATATATAATTGAAAGTGTATTTATACTTAAACTACCCAATACATCTGTTGCAACAAATAAAACGTAGTATAATATTGCAAAAACAAAGGCTAATATAAAATTCATTACTGGTCCTGCAACAGCTACTATTGCTTCTGCTTTTGAAATCGAATATTTCCCATCAAAATTTCTAGAATCAATTTGAACTGGTTTACCCCATCCAAAACCAGCAACTATAAGAAGGACCATTCCTATTGGATCTATATGGCTTAATGGGTTTAGGTTAAGCCTGCCTTGTAGCTTTGGTGTATCATCCCCTAGTTTATATGCAGCAAGTGCATGTGCATATTCATGAAAAGTCATAGCAATTATTACTCCTGGCAAAGATAAAAGTATGCTTAGTATTCCACTTGTACCTGCTGAAATAAGCCATGCCACTAGCATTATTGCAATTATTATAAAAATTGTTCTTCTATCAAAATTAAAATCAAACATAAAAATTCCTTTCTTCTTTATTTTAATATAAAGTATTATAGCATACATTTTATATTTTTAAAACACTTTTTTATAATAAATGTATCCTTTTAATTATATGTAAACATTGTTATTTTAGGCAAAATATGTTATAATATAATAGCTTTAATATAAGCGAAAGATTCTTTATACTAAAAGAATCTGAGGAAAGGAGAAAGTTTTTGTACATTTAATTTAACTTGTCATTATTGAGGAGGTATTTTATGAAAACTACTAATTTTGTGCGGTTAGTATCATTGGTATTGGTATTTATATTTATGATTACTTTATCCGCACCAGCAACTGCTCATGGCATTTCTTCTGATGTATACAGATTAAGCAATGCCAACTGTTCGGTCATCTTTAAATCGGAAGAAGGTGGAATGTTTGAAGGTGATGTTATAAGTTCTTCTTATAAGAATCTCCCTTATGGTTCTAAATTTCCTACCATTCCAGAAGTAATTGCATACGAAAATTACGAATTTTTAGGCTGGTATGATGAAAACGGGAATAAGATTGATTCTTTCCCTGAAGCAGTTACTCAAGATTATGTTTTTATAGCTAAATGGAGCAATGGTGAAGATGAAAATCCTGTAACCCAATATGTTGTAAAGCATTATCTTGAACAACTTGATGGAACATATCTAGAAAAAACATCTGACACAGTTACTCTAAGCGCAGAACTTGGTGCAACTGTTAGTGCAAACCCTCTTGGGTATGAAAATTATACTTTTAATCCTTCGAGGTCAACATCAAGTAGTGTTGTAAATTTACCAACTGAAAGTGATGGTAATATCAATTTTACAACTTTGTCATTATATTATGACTTAAATTCTGCAACATACAAAATTGAGTATTACCTTCAAAACACGCCACAAGGAGAAGAATATTCTTTAAAGGACTCTCAAACATTTACTGATAAAATTGGCAAAACAATTACAGTAACACCCAACTCCTACGCTAACTATGAGTTAAACAAATCTTTGTCTTCCTTAACAGGGATTGTTAAAAACAATTTAGTGCTAAAAGTATATTATGATCTCATTATCACAAAGCCAGAACCTGTAATTACCCAATATGTTGTAAAGCATTATTTACAGCAAATTGATGGTTCTTACAAGGAAATGTCTGAGGATACTGAAACACTTTCTGCCACTGTTGGTGAAACAGTTACTGCTAAGGTCAAAACTTATACAGCTTATTCGTTTAACTCCCAGAAGTCAACTACATCTGCAATTGTAACATTGCCTAGCGGAGGTGACGGTAATACCAACTTTACAACTTTGTCATTATATTATGACCTAAATTCTGTAACATATAAAGTTGAGTATTATTTACAGTCCTCTCCAGAATCTGAGGAATATTTTCTTAAAGAAACTCAAACCTTTACAGATAAAATTGGTGCAAAAGTTGAGTTAACTCCAAAAGCATATAGCAAATTTGAGTTAAATAAATCGCTATCCACTTTGACAGGAACTGTCCAGAAAGACTTAGTATTAAAGGTTTATTATGATTTTGAAATTATTGAACCTGTATCAACTAAGTATATTGTAAAATACTATTTACAGCAAAGTGATGGTTCCTATAAAGAAGCTACTTCTGATACAGAAACCCATTCCGCAAATGTAGGTGAAAAAGTATCTGCAAGTGTAAAAAATTATAACGGTTTTACATTTAACTCCAAAAAATCGGTTACCTCAACTATTGTTTCCTTTCCTTCTGGTAATAGTAGTTCCAGTTTTACCACTCTTCGGTTGTATTACGATTTGTACCCCATTGAATACAAAATTGAGCATTACCTTCAGGATTCACAAAATAGCAAAGAATACTCTTTGCATGAAACTGAAACAATATCTGCAAATGTTGGTGCATCTGCATCAGCTAAACCCAAGACCTATGATGGTTATGAGTTTAACAGATATTTGTCTAACATAACTGGTACTGCTACAGAAGATTTGGTTCTAAAACTGTATTACGACTTGAAGGCAGTAAATTCCGATTCCTTAACGGCAAAATATGTTGTTCGGCATTATCTACAACAAGCTAATGGTTCTTACCAGGAAAAATTTACAGATGTTGACATACTTTATGCCAATATTGGTGAAAAAGTTTCTGCTAAGCCTCATGAATACAAAGATTATGTATTTAATTCTAAAAAATCCATTACTAGCGGAGTTGTAGTTGATTCTGAAAGTAGCACAGCAGATAATGAAACTTTAACTCTCTACATGTATTACGATTTGAAAGATGATGAGTCATCTACAAAATCTTCTGGTGGCAATGCCATTATCTATATATTGATTTTTTCCATTATAGTTATAGCATTGTCTGTATTCATTATCCGCAACAAGCAAGCAATTCTTGATAAACTTTCTCAAAAAAGGGAGCCCTAAGCTCCCTTTTTATATTAAATTTTAAACATTATTGATATTCTATTACATCTATCCAATTCATTAAAAATGCTTTTTCTTCTTCACTTGCTTTTGATAGGTGTGCAGCAGCAACTATAGGTATCCATTTTTGTATATATTGCTTTTCTGTGTTTGTCTTTTCTGAGTATATATTCAAGTATTTTTCTGCTTCTTCTTTTTTACCATTTAAACAAAATAATAAATATGTTCTTGCAACATCTGCTGAGGCATTCCCTTGTGTTACATGTGCCCAGTCTATAACATATACGTCTCCATTATCCTTTATTATTACATTAGTTGGATTAAAATCTCCATGACATATCATTTTATGTTTTGGCATACTTTCAAGTTTTATATTTAATTCATATTTTATATCCTGGCTAATATCTGTTTCTGCTATTTTCCTTTGCATTTTATCTTTTAATTTATTTAATAATGGTGCTTCTTTTGATAATATATTTATTTGAGTATCAACAAACAAATTTAAATATTCATCTATTTTTTCAGGATGTTCCTCCATTAAGCTTCCTAGTGTTCTTCCTTCAATATGTTCTGAAACTAATGCCCATCTATCATCTATTTTTGTTACTTCCACTAAACTTGGAATATTTAATCCTGTTTCTTCTACTCTTGCTTGGTTTAGTGCTTCATTTAAAATATTTGATTTTGGATAATTAGGTATAAATAATTTTATTGTTTTATCATTGTCTTTATATACTGTTTTAGTTTTTCTTTCAGCAATTGGATTATTTAAATTATAATTCATTTATTTTCACCTCCATAATAAGCACGTAAATACATATCTTTAATTTCACACATTAAAGGATATCTTGGGTTTGCTCCAGTACATTGGTCATCAAATGCTTGTTCAGTCATTTCATCTAACGTATCTAAGAAATCCTTTTCTTCTATTCCATATTCTCTTATTGTTTTCTTTATTCCTATTTTTTCCTTTAATTCATCTATTGCTCTAATTAAATTTTCTAATTTTTCTTCATTATTATTTCCGCCTAATTTTAAGTAATCAGCAACTTCTGCATATTTTTCTATTGTATGTGGATGGTCATATTGAGGAAAAGTTCCCATTTTTGTTGGAATTTCACTACTGTTAAACCTTAAAACCTCATTTATCATAAGTGCATTTGCAATACCGTGTGGTAAATGATGAAATGCTCCTAATTTATGTGCCATTGAATGGCAAACTCCTAAAAATGCGTTTGCAAATGCCATTCCTGCCATTGTTGCAGCATTTGCCATTTTTTCTCGTGCTTCTACATCATTTGTTCCATTTTCATATGCTCTTGGCAAATATTCAAATATCATTTTTAAAGAACGTAATGCTAGTCCATCTGTATAGTCTGTTGCCATCATTGAAGCTAGTGCTTCTAAATCGTGTGTTACTGCATCTATTCCAGATGCTGATGTTAATCCTTTTGGAGCATTCATCATCATATTACAGTCTACAATTGCCATATTTGGCATTAATTCATAATCAGCTAGTGGATATTTTATTCCTGTTTTTTCATCTGTAATAACTGAAAATGGTGTAACTTCTCAGCCTGTTCCTGCCGATGTTGGTACTGCTATAAAATAAGCTTTTTCACCCATTTTTGGGAAAGTATAAACTCTTTTTCTTATATCTTGAAATCTCATTGCCATATCTAAGAAATCTACTTCTGGATGTTCATACATTACCCACATGATTTTTGCAGCATCCATTGCACTTCCTCCACCAACTCCTATTATACAATCTGGTTCAAATGCAATCATTTCTTTTGTTCCTTCTTTTGCACATTCTAGTGTTGGGTCTGGTGCTACATTGAAGAAAGTACTATGCTCTATTCCCATTTCATTTAATTTATCTGTAATAACTTTTGTATATCCATTTTTATATAAGAAAGAATCTGTTACAATAAATACTTTTTTCTTTCCTAATACATTTTTTAATTCTTCTAAAGCTACAGGTAAACAACCCTTTTTAATATATACCTTTTCAGGTGCTCTAAACCAAAGCATATTTTCTCTCCTTTCAGCTACTGTTTTTATATTTAACAAATGTTTTACTCCTACATTTTCTGATACTGAGTTTCCTCCCCAAGAGCCACATCCTAGGGTTAATGATGGAGTTAATTTAAAATTATATAAATCTCCTATTCCTCCTTGTGATGAAGGTGTATTAATTAATATTCTGCATGTTTTCATTTTTCCTGCAAATTCTTCTAATTTTTCTTTCCCAGTTACTGTATTAATATATAGAGAAGATGTGTGTCCATATCCACCATCAGATATTAAATGTTCTGCTTTTTCAATAGCTTCTGAAAATGTTTCTGCATTATACATCGCTAAAACAGGTGATAATTTTTCATGTGCAAATTCTTCTGAAATATCTACGCTTGTAACTTCCCCTATTAATATTTTTGTGTTTTCTGGGACATTTATTCCAGCTAAATTTGCTATAGTATGAGCAGTTTGTCCAACTATTTTAGCATTTAAAGCCCCATTTATAATCATTGTTTTTCTTAGACAATCAATTTCTTCGTTATTTAGAAAATAACAACCTCTATTAGCAAACTCTTTTTTTACAGCATCATATATTGAATTCATAACAATTACAGATTGTTCTGATGCACATATCATACCATTATCAAATGTTTTAGAATGTATTATAGAATTTACAGCTAAAATTATATTTGCAGATTCATCTATAATGGCAGGTGTATTACCAGCTCCAACGCCTATGGCTGGTTTTCCGCTTGAATATGCAGCTTTTACCATGCCTGGTCCCCCTGTTGCAAGAGTTATATCACATTCCTTCATGACCATATTTGTTAGTTCTAATGAAGGCACATCTATCCAGTCAATTATTCCGTCTGGTGCACCTGCTTGTACTGCCGCATCTAGAACTACTTTTGCAGCTTCTATTGTAGATTTTTTTGCTCTAGGATGTGGGCTAATTATTATTCCATTTCTTGTTTTTAATGATATTAACGTTTTAAATATTGCTGTTGATGTTGGATTGGTTGTTGGAATTACTGCTGCAATTATACCCAATGGTTCAGCTATTTTTGTTATCCCATATTCCCTGTTTTGTTCTATAATTCCACATGTTTTTGTGTTTTTATATGCATTATATATATATTCTGCTGCATAATGATTTTTTATTACTTTATCCTCTACAACACCCATACCAGTTTCTTCAACAGCCATTTTTGCAAGTGGTATTCTCATTTTATTTGCCGCTGTAGCTGCAGCCAAAAATATTTTATCCACTTTTTCTTGACTAAATGTTGAAAACTCTTTTTGTGCTTTTCTAAGATTTATTAATCTTTTTTCTAAACTTTCTATGCTATCTACTATTTCTCTGTCTTCACTCATATTTTATATCCTCCCTTTTTACAATTATTTTATAACATATATATAAAATAATTTCAATAAATAATATATAATTATGCTATATGTCCTTTTTGTACTAAAGCCTCATCTATATCATTTACCCTTTTTATTATTGAAAGTAAAAACTTTGATAATATTATTTTCATATTTTTTACATTCCATTCTATATTTTTAGCTAAACACGCATTTTTTACATCTATAAATTCTTTTTTTAATACTGGTACCATTGTAATTCCTAGTGCTACTAAAATTTCTATATCTTTTGTATTTATTTTTAATATTTCTAATGGCTTACAAAGTATTTTTACAGTTCTTGCCGTCATAAATGCTGTTGTTGTTCTTGAATATGTATATGTAATATTGCACACAAGTATTAGTTTTGTACTTATATATAATGCATATATATAGTTTTCTAATATCATATTTATGACTCCAGTTAATAATATAAACGGTAATAAAGCTAGTACATTTTTTATGGCATTTTTTATGTTTACTTTTATAATAATCATTGCAATAATATTAATAAGCCCTGGAATAATTACATACATATAATTATTCGGTGTAAAAAATATTAGTGTAGTATATATTAAAAACATTAAAAATATTATTACATTTTTCATATTGCTATTCTCCTTATGTTTTATTTAATCATTTCCTCAAATTGCTCTTCCGATATTATTTCTATTCCCAGTTCTTGTGCTTTCGTTAATTTGCTACCTGCATCCTCTCCAGCTAATAAATAATTTGTTTTTTTTGATACAGAACCTGTAGTTTTCCCTCCAAAATCTTCGATTATTTTACTAGCCTCATCTCTTGTATATTTTTGTAGACTCCCTGTTAATACAAATGTTTTATTAATAAACCTTTCATCTTTTACTGCACTACTTGTATCTACCATATTTACACCAGCTATAGTCAATTTATCTATTAAATCCTTTGTTTGATCCTGTTTAAAAAATTCGTATACACTTTTAGCTGTTTTTTCGCCTACATCTTCTGTTTCTATTAAATCCTCAAGTGTTGCATTTATTAAGTTGTCTATTGCTTTATATTTTTTTGCAAGTGTTTTTGCAGATTTTGCTCCAATATACCTTATTCCTAAAGCACATATTAGTTTATCTATACTATTTTTCTTACTATTTTCTATTGCATCTATCAAATTTTGTGAGAATTTTTCCCCATCTTTTTTTAATGATTTTATATCTTCTTTTTTTAAGTAATATATATCAGCAATAGTTTTTACTAATTCCTTTTCATATAGTTGTTCTATTATTTTTTCTCCGAAGACCTTCTATATTCATTCCTTCTTTTGATGCAAAATGAATTATATTTCTTAAATTTCTAGCTTTACACTCTATTCCTATACATCTAGCAACTACTTCTCCTGGTTCTCTTATTACTGGACCTCCACATACTGGGCAAACTGTTGGCATGACAAAATCTTTTTCTTTACCTGTTCTTTTAGATTTTACTGCTCTAACTATTTCAGGAATTACATCTCCTGCTTTTTGAATAATTACTTTATCACCTATTTTTAATCCTTTTTGTTTTATAAAGTCTTCATTATGTAATGTAGTTTTAGATATGGTTGAGCCTGCTACTTCTACTGGTTCTAATATTGCCATTGGTGTAATTGCCCCTGTTCTTCCTACTTGGCAAATAATATCTTTTAAAATTGTTTCTTTTTGCTCTGGTGGATATTTATATGCAATTGCCCATTTTGGTACTTTAAAAGTTGTTCCTAAGACTTCTCTTTGTTCCAAATTATCAACTTTTACAACTGCGCCATCTATTCCAAAAGTCAATTTTTCTCTATCTTTTGCTATTGTATTTATTGCATTATATACATCTTCTAATGTATTACATAAAATTTTAACTGGATTTACATTAAATCCTAATTTTTCCATATATAAAAGTGATTCATAATGTGATTTAAATTTTATTTGTGTACTTTTTTTAACATTAAATATAAATATATCTAGAGGTCTTTTTTTACACATACTACTATCTAATTGTCTAAGAGAACCTGCTGCTAGATTTCTAGCATTTGCAAATTTTTCTCCTTCATCTAATTCATTATTTAGTTTTTCAAATTCTTTTTTACCTATAAAAACTTCTCCACGTACAATAATATCTATAGGTTCCTTTAATATTTTTGGTATGTGTTTTATTGTTTTTAAATTTTCTGTAATATCTTCGCCTATCTGTCCATTTCCTCTTGTTGCTCCCTTAACAAAAAACCCTTTTTCATATGTTAAAGAAACAGATAATCCATCTATCTTAGTTTCTACAACATAATTTACATTTTCTCCAACTTCTTTTCTTACTCTTACATCAAAGTCTTCTACCTCTTTAAAATCAAACACATCTTGCAAACTTTGGAGTGGAACCTCGTGTTGTACTTTTTCAAATCCTTCTTTTACTGTTCCTCCAACCTTTTGAGTTAAAGAATCTTTAGAAATAAATTCTGGAAATTCTTTTTCTAAATTTCTTAGTTCTATCATAAGCATATCATACTCAAAATCACTTATTTCAGGTTTATCATCGTCATAATATTTACTTGCATAATATTTAGTTAAATTATTTAATTCATCTATTCTTTTCTTAGCTTCTTTTTTATCCATAGTATATAAAACCTCTTTTATTTAAAATACATTTCATATTATATATTTTTTGTTTTACTTATGCAATATAAAGTTTTAAAAATTTTTTATAGGCTTTTCTTTATGTTTTTATATAGTTTATCATCTTAAATTATAATTTTTCTTGACTTTAAGTATTATTTTTTATATTATATTTAAAAATAATACCATAGAGGTGTTTTTATGCAAGAAGATATGTTTATTGCTAAAGAAGATAAATTAG
>CALXUH010000111.1 GCA_944391645.1 uncultured Clostridia bacterium
CTTGCAAATCCTTCTAAAAACGTAAATAAAAATTCCATATTAACCTTTCTAATATTATATTATTTTACCTTATGCTATTAATTTTACAACATTGTCTACATCGTTACTTGATGTTTATATATTTAAAATTTTACAATATTATTTATTTTTTGTCTAGCATATTTATATATTTTTGTATATTATTTTATGTTTTCTTTATTTTTTTATTATTTTAAACTACAAAAATTGAAGAAGGAAATAGGGACTCTGAAATTTCAGAGTCCCTATTTCTTGCTGTGCTTAGGAACAAATGGAATAATTGAACAATGGTCAGAGTGTTACTTAATCCATAGAGTAACACGGAATCCATATTGGAGAGTAGGGTGGCTGTTAACCCGATAAGCAACGGGATAATTCACGTTATGATTACCTCCACGAACCACTCGATATTGGGACTGGTACTGTTCTTGCGTCCACTCCTGCATATCTCCGGCGAGGTCGTAGATATTATTGACACACCATTCTTCTTTACATCCTGTTTTATGTTCGGGATTATCTTTATAATGATAATTCCCCCAAGTTGAAGAATCGTGCACAATTTCAGCACGAGTTTTAACCTGCGTTTCAAGGAGCCATTCCAATACCGAATCATATTCGGCACCAAAAGTCAAATGACTTTTGACTGCATCATCATTTTCGATAGTGGATGCCTTCTTCCTGGCTTCGTCAAAAGAGCCGGTTGTAAGTGTCTTGGCTCCGCTTACAGATTGCAGTTTGTAAGTTTCAGAGTTAATTGAGATAGCATAACAGGAAAAATAAAATCCGCCATATTTCCGAACACTTTCAATCTGCAATCTAAGTTTTAAGGTTAATGCCTCATGGAAATCGTCTTCAGAGAATTCATCGTTCATGAAATCTCTTCTTCCAAACTTCTCGTCAAATGAAACTCCATCAAGAGTTCCGTTTGAAGCCAAGCTTCCAACAGGAATCCACACAAATTGACTGCCATCAGAGCATCTCTCAATTACAAAGCCGTTATTCCATTCTCCACAAACATGTTTATATCCTTCCGGGATTGGGGGATTTACATAGTTTTCGGAGTAGGTATTGGCCATAGCAATGTTCTGAGCTTTGATGATTAACTCTCCGCTTGTTCTCTCTGAGACTTCAAAGGTTATACCTTTCTCTGCCTCAAGCACAATGTTTCCATACCGATTTTTCATAGATATTCCTCCTTGTGATAATATTTTCATCGGTTTCAATATGACTTTCGTCATTATATTTATAATACCACATTTCTTTGCATTTTGCAAATTATGTAAAACTTGAGTTTTACATATTATCTCTCAAAATTATCCTTTTTTAATTCCTCTCTTACTGCTTTTTCATTTGCTGCTTCTCTTTCTTGTATTTTGTAACTAACTCCGCTATTAAAGTTTTGTATATATTCAGGAGTTAGATTTAATGAAATTTGGAAAGCTTTTCTTCTTTTCTCTTCTCTTTCATTTAGTTTTCTTAATTCATCTGAGTCATTATCTAATTTTCTTACCTTCATAGTTTTAACCTCTTACATTATAATAACTTATAGTATATTACACTTATGTTAACTTTTTTTAAAATGATATTGAAACTCTTAAAGATTACTGATTTCTTCCACAACAATTCTTATATTTTTTTCCTGAGCCGGCATGGGCAGGGGTCATTTCTTTTAACTTGTGGTCCATTATTTTTTATAGGTATATGGTTAGCCGTTGAATTAGGTTTTGTTTCTTGTTTATTTATTCCCTCAAATCCCTGTCCTGTTATTTTGACAGAAGTTTTTCTTTCTACTTTAGTTACTTTATTCAAATGTAATAATATTTTTACAACATCTGTTTTTATATCTTCTACCATTTGTTCAAACATTTCTGAACCCTCTGCTCTATACTGATCAACTGGATTCTTTTGTCCATATGCTCTTAAACCTATGCCATCCTTTAGTTCTTCCATTGCATCAATGTGATTCATCCATTTTTGATCAACAACTTTTAGGAGAACAACTCTTTCTAATTCTCTTAAGTCGTTTTCACCAAATTCTGCTTCTTTTTGATAATACATATTATGTACTCTATCTTGTAACTCTTCAATAATTTTTTGTATATTGTTTGATTTTAAACTATCTATCTTATCTATATTTAAAATATTTTTTGCATCTAATAACAATCCTTCTATATTGGAACCATTTTCTCCATTCATGTGTAGAGTTACTAAAGATCCTATAACAGAATCCATCATATTTGATATATAATCTTTTAAATTTTTACCATCTAATACCTCTCTTCTTTGCTTGTATATTATCTCTCTTTGAATATTCATTACATCATCATACTGCAATACATGTTTTCTTATACTAAAGTGTTTACCTTCTACCTTTCTTTGAGCTGTTTCAACTGCTTTTGATAAAAAACCTGCTTGTATTGGCATATTTTCATCAGCTTTTAAAGTATTATATAAGTTGGTAATCATGTCTCCACCAAAAATTTTCATTAAATCATCATCAAGAGCAATATAAAATCTAGATTCTCCAATATCACCTTGACGTCCACTACGTCCACGAAGTTGATTATCTATTCTTCTTGATTCATGTCTTTCTGTACCAATTATTTTTAATCCGCCTGCAGCAATTACCTTTTCTTTTTCTTCTTTTATACTATCAGACATCTTCTTTTCTAATTCATTAAATAGTTTTCTAGCATTTATAATATCTTCATCATCAGTTTCATTGTGTGTTGTAGATTGCTCTATTAGTTCTTCACTTATGCCCTGCTTTCTCATTTCTTGCTTAGCCATAAACTCTGTATTTCCACCAAGCATAATATCTGTACCACGTCCAGCCATATTTGTTGCAATAGTAACTGCTCCATATTTACCAGCTTGTGCTATAATTCCTGCTTCTTTTTCATGATATTTCGCATTTAAAACTTGATGTTTAATTCCTTCTTTATTCAAAATATTACTTAGTTTTTCAGAATTTTCTATAGAAACAGTTCCTACTAAGACTGGTTGACCTTTTTCATGGCTTGCTTTAATATCATCAACAACTGCTTTAAACTTAGCACGTTCATTTTTATATATAATATCATTATTATCTACCCTTATCATAGGTTTATTAGTTGGTATACTAATAACATCTAGATTATATATTTCCCTGAACTCATCTTCTTCTGTCATGGCTGTACCAGTCATTCCTGATAATTTCTCATACATTCTAAAATAATTTTGGAATGTAATTGTTGCTAAAGTCTTAGATTCATTTGCAATTTTAACATTTTCTTTAGCTTCAATTGCTTGATGTAATCCATTATTATATCTTCTACCATACATAATCCTGCCAGTAAATTCATCTACAATTAATACTTCTCCATCCTTTACAATGTAATCAATATCCTTTTTCATTATACCATTGGCTCTTAATGCTTGGTTTATATGATGAACTATTTCAGAATTATCTATATCGTTTAAATTATCTAATTTAAAATATTCTTCAGCCTTTTTTATTCCCTTAGCTGTAAGTGTTGCAGATTTTGCTTTTAAATCTACAATATAATCAAATTTTTCATTATCCTCAGCTTGTTCCTCGTCCTTTACATCTTCTTCTATTATAACTTTAGCTTGTAATTTTTTTACAAAGTCATTTGCTTGTTTATATAAATCAGATGATGCTTCTGCAGTTCCAGAGATAATAAGTGGTGTACGTGCTTCATCTATTAGAATACTATCTATCTCATCAACAATAGCATAATTTAATTCTCTTTGTACTAATTGATTCTTATAAATAACCATATTGTCTCTTAAATAATCAAAACCGAATTCATTATTTGTACCATATGTTATGTCTGAATTATATGCTTCTCTCTTTTGCTCTGGGTTCATCCCTGCAATAACTAATCCAACAGATAAACCTAAAAATTTGTATAATTTACCCATCCATTCACTATCTCTTTTAGCTAAGTAATCATTTACAGTAACTACATGTACACCTTTTCCTGTTAATGCATTTAAATATACTGGTAATGTGGCAACAAGGGTTTTTCCTTCACCTGTTTTCATTTCTGCTATTCTACCTTGATGTAATACAATTCCACCTATTAACTGTACATCAAAATGTCTCATACCTAATACTCTTTTTGAAGCTTCTCTTACAACAGCAAAAGCTTCTGGAAGTAATTCATCTAGTGTTTCTCCTTTAGCTAATCTATCTTTAAACTCTGTAGTTTTTTCTTTTAGTTCTTTATCAGTTAATTTTTGAATTTCTGGTTCTAAACTGTTTATTTTATTTATAATAGGTTTTATTCTTTTTATTTCTCTATCGCTATATGTACCAAATACTTTACTAATTAATCCCATAGAGGTAAATCATCCTTTCTTTTTTCTATTTCATTCTCATAATATACCACGAATTTGCATATATTGCAATAGATATAAAAATTTAAGTTCTCATCTAATAGTATATTTATATTATTAAATGAAACTAAAAAGGAGGATTTAATGTTTATTTTTAATATTAAAATAAATTCAAAGAATATTGTTAAAATTGCATTTATAATTATGTCTATCATTATTACTATCTTTTTTATTATTTCAATTTATAAAATATTGTCAGAAAGTTTTAAAGTACGTGATGAAATTAATATTCCAGATGTTTCATATATAGAAGCAAGTAATTATACTAATATATTAAAATCAGTTTATGAAAATATAGATAATTATATTGGGCAAACAATTTGTTTTACAGGATATGTTTATAGAAATTCAGATTTTAATAATAATCAATTTGTTCTTGCAAGAGATATGAAAACAAGTAAAGTAAACGAGACATTAATTGTTGGTTTTTTATGTAATTGTGAAAATGCACAAGAATATTCTGATGGAACATGGGTAGAGGTTACAGGTATGATTGAAAAAGGTAATTATCATGGTGAAATTCCTATACTTAATGTTATAAATGTTACAGTTGTTGATACGCCAGAAAATCCTAGGGTTTCGCCACCTGATGATACATATATTCCAACATCTATAATTTATTAAAAAAATGCCTTAATAAAATTAGGGCATTTTTATATTTATATAATTAATTATTATTTAATTCATTAAGTATTTTTTTCATCTCTTCTTGTCTTTTAACTTTTTTTGTAGTGGTTTTTATTAGTTCTTCTTTAGTTAAAATCATTTTTTGAATGTGTTTATATCTTGGAAATGTCTTATTTAGTTCTTTTATTTTATTCCAAATTATTTCACGCAATTCTTTTTCAGTTTTATCAGCATATTTTTCTTTTGCTTCTTCTTCATTGTATACTATTTTTACTGATAACATAATATCATTTTTATCTATTTTATCTGGTAATCCAAATACCATAGATTCTTCAACAAGGTCAATTCTGTTTACCAAAGTTTCTATTTCTTCTGGGAATATTTTTTTACCATTTTTTAATACAATCATATTTTTGTTTCTACCAGTTATAAATAAAAAACCATCTTTATCTATATAGCCTAGGTCCCCGGTATAAAACCAACCATCTCTAAGAACAGCATTTGTTTCTTCTTGCATCTCATAATATCCAAGCATTATGTTTGGTCCCTTAACCTTTATTTCCCCTATTCCGTTTTCATCTGGATTTGAAATTTCGATTATATCATTTAACATTGGAACACCAACAGAGCCGTTTCTTATGCATATTTTATTTTCTGCACATATAACAGGTGCTGTCTCAGTTAAGCCGTATCCTTGAATTATATCTACTCCTAAATCTGTAAATCCTTTTGATATTTGAGGATCAGCTGGTGCACCTCCAGAAATAATTAATCTTAATTCTCCTCCCAATGCATCTAATATTTGTTTAAATAATTTTCTTCTTATATCAATATTAAATTTCTTTAGAAAATTACTTATTTTTATAGCAAATTTTATTACTTTAGTTTTTCCTTGTTTATCAACTTCTTTCATTATAGTTTTATATATAGCTTCTATTAAAACAGGTACACCAACAAATAATGAAACTTTGTATTCATTTAAGTTTTGTTTTATATATCTTAATCCATCAGGAAATACGGTTTTTACGCCTGCAGATAACATCATTATCATACATGTTGATCCAAATATATGATGAAATGGTAGAAATGCAATATTAGTATCTGTACTTCTAATATCTTCTACACATTGCATAGCATATATATTTGATGCAATATTTTTTTGAGAAAGCATTACAGCTTTTGAATTAGATGTTGTTCCAGATGTAAATAATAATATACTCATAATATTTTCATCTATTTTTGAATTTAAATATTCTTCTTTTATATTATCTGAATATAATTTTTTATTATTTATAAGTTCCTCCACAGAAATTCTACCTTCTGTTTTAGTCATACAAATAAATTGTTTTAAATTTGTCTTTCCGTTTTTCTCTATTTTTAATATTTCATCGGAAAGTTTTTCATCAAAAACTATACATTCAGCTTTACTTCTAATTAAAGAATTTTCCAATTCCTCATATTGTAAATCCTTATCTAGAGGAACTGAAACTATTCCACCTAACATATTTGCAAGATGAGTTACAGCCCACTCATATCTATTTTTTCCTATAATTGCTATTCTTTTATTCTTTAAGCCCATATTATAAAATGCAGTTCCAAGGCTGTTTATATCATTCAATAATTTTTTATATGTTATATTCTCATAAGACTCTTTTTTATCCTTTTTATGTTTTATTACATATGCTATTTGCTCTCCATATAAGTTTACAGAATTATAAATAATCTCTTTAATATTTTTAAATTCTGTTGCATTAAATATTTTCTTATTTTCCATATTAACTTAACAAACCTCTTTCTTTTCTTTATTTATATCATAAAAAAAGCTACCTGTCATTAAACTATGTGGTCAGTTTTTTACATTATTTACTTATTCCTCTAACAACTGTATTAATAAATCCTTTATATACACTTTCTATATCTAATTCTTTATTATTTTTTAATCTATAAATTAAGCTTGTGGCAGTAACTCCAACGATTCCAGATGCAATAGCTTCTACATCTCCATCATAAAACTCATTGTTTTCAATACCTTCTTTTATAATTTTTTCAATTATTTTTATATATTCAAATACCGCCTTTTTACATTTTTTATTTTTTTCTTCTTTTCCCCAAATTTGAGATAATACCACATTAAGGAAATCTTCATATTTTACACTAATTTTTATTTGTATTAATATAACTGCTTTTATCTTTTCTAACGCATTAGTACATTGTCTAGTTTTTATTTCAATATTATTTTTTAGTAATTTTAAACCTTCATCTAAAAGCATATCAAAAATGTCTTCTTTTTTAGAAAAATGATAGTATAAAGAACCTTTTGCAACACCTGCTATTGCTGTTATTTCTTCTACACTTGAATTATCATAACCTTTTTCAGAAAATATCTTTATAGCAGTATTAAAAATTCTTCTTTTAGTTTTATTCATTAAAATCCTCCTATAAAAAATTCTAATTAAACATTTAATACTAAATATTTTGTATTTTATCATATCATTAATTAATTTACAAGATGATTTTTGCCAAAATCTTACTTTTGGAATTTGACATCTTCTATATAATATGAAACATCCACTGGCAATGCCAGTGGATGTTTTAGGGTTACATTCTTACTGTTTTTTTGAAAATTTCTTTAAGTTGGACTGGTCCAACTATACCATTTTGCATTAAAGACTCTACCAAAGTTTGTAGAACATCATAGTTTACACTGATAATCTCTTCAGCACGCTTTTCTGCTAACTTAATGAGTTTATCTATTTCTTCATTGATTCGATCTTTTACCTTTTCATTTGTTGTATCATCAGTATAACTTCTGTTTTGACCAAACTCTAGCATACCATACTTAGATACAACATTAAAAGCCTTTTGTGTTGCTTCTTGCAAATCTGAATATGCTCCAGCATTAATTGAATCCGTAAACAGTTTCTCTGCTACACGACCAGCCAAGCACACTGCAATACTATCAATATAATATTTTTGTGTTGGCTCCTGAATAATGTCATTGCCTTCATAAACTGTTACTCCCTTGTATGAATCTGTAGGCATAATTGAGACTGCATTAACATTGTAGTCACATAATTCTTTCGAACATAAAAAGAGTAAACAATGCCCAGCCTCATGATATGCGGTAGAACGTTTTGCATGTTCGCTCATTTTCATGAACTTCTTAAAATGATAATCGAAATTTGCAAGTACGGATTCTCTATCTACTTTCCTTTTTCCGTTTTGTTTTGCAACAACCATAGACAAATCAATAAGATCTTTTGTACGGTCAGGATTTCGTGTTTCATTATTAAAACATGCCGCATTTAATATAATAAAATCCACCATGTCTTTTGTAATAGAAACGTTGTGATATTGGCTAAGAGTTTTAATACTCCTTTCTAGCATAGGGTAAACCTCGTGCATTTTAGGTTCTTTTACATAAATTGCCCTAAAACGTCGTTTGAATGCACCATCTGTTGAGAAGTATTTATCATATTCTTCCTGTGTAGTTGCTCCTATTACACGTACTTTATCACCTGCCAATATAGGTTTTAATGCATTTGATAAGTCCGTCTTTCCTTCCATTGTTGCACCAGCTCCATTTACTGTATGTATCTCATCAATAAATAGAATGATGTTGGCTCTGTTGTCCAAGAATTTAATTAAATCAGAGAAACGTTGCTCAGCCTGTCCACGATACATTGTTCCAGATATAATTGATGTTATATCCAAAGATAAAACAGTGGAATTTTTAAATTCTTCTGGACATTCTCCACTTAATATATCATGTACAATTTTTACAACAATTGAGGTTTTACCTACACCTGGCTCGCCAACTAATACAGCATTTCTTTTTGTTAGCTTCATCATAGTTTGCCAAACCAAATTACATTCTCTATCTCTCCCTAAAATATCACATGGCTTATCTTTAAATTCATCGTTGAGATTCTTTATAAATCCTTCCAATTCTTTTGGAATTACTTCATTTTTGTCATCACTATTATCTAGGCAATTAGTATCATTATCGAAATATGTTTTCAATAAATTAGTCCTTATACCAAAAGTCCTAAAAATCATAATAACATCCTGAGACATCGAACTGATGAATGCTTTGGTAAGTTGCCATGTGTTAATTATTGTTCCATTATCTAATGCGTTCTTGTATATCTCATATAGATAAGATAAATCGTCACCCAAAGATAGTGAAATCATCTCATGTTCATCATCTTCAAATTTGATTACAAAGACAGTTTCACTTGAAGTATCAGTTTTACCTTCAGCCTCCTCCTTAATAGCTTCATACGAATATGTTTCCTCAACCAAATCTGGAAATAGTGTAATGTCCTCAATTTGTGATAAAATTGCGTCATATAATGGACTTTCTTCAGCTTCTAAAAGAGCCCGTAATAACATACTGGAATTTATCCGGTTCTCCTTGGCATCATTAGCCAAATTTTTAAGTAATGTTGAAACATTGTGGTCAAATAAATTCTTAAACATTATGTATCCCTCCTTGTTTTGAGTATGGCATATACATATGCCATAATTAAAAAATAACGCAAATATTTTATCACATTTGTTTATAGTTCTCAATAATTTATATAAATTTTATGTAAATAAAGGAGGTTGAAAGTTCAACCTCCTTATGGATATCAAATAAATTTTGTAGGGATTGTTTTTACGAAACCGAAATGATCAATTCTAAACAAGGTTTCTCTGCTTAGAATTCCAACATGTTTTGCGGATACTTCGTTTAGAATTCTTGGTGCCAATTGCTCCTTTACCAAAGGTTCTCCATGGTTTAATAGGATCAATTGCACTTTTGAAAATTGTTTGAGGAACTTAATTATAATATTTGCTCTAGCATGTGCGGAAAACTCAGAAGTATATTCAACTGTTGCCCTCTTTTTTATGAGTAAACCACCAGCATTGACTATTTCCTCATATGGGGCATCTTTTATTCTTCTTCCCATTGTGTTTACAGCTGTATAGCCTGCAAAATGAATAAGGGCTTTTTTATTTCCAAGATAAGCAGGAATATAAGAACGTGCTGGTCCATATGACCCCATTCCAGAAGAAGCTAAAATAATTTTGCATGAATTATCTTCGTTACTTAAAAGAGTTTTCCGAAGTATTTTATCTACATATGTTAAATTTTCTGGTAGAAAATCTAACATATCTTTGCGGATTCCTGCAAGCCCGTTAAGATACATATTAGTGTATCTTATAGCTAATTTTCCATCCAAATAAATTGGAATTTCCTTGTCAATTTCCCCAGCTTCTTGTAATTGTTTTAGTCTGTACAGAATCTCCTGAGCTCTTCCTAACGAAAATACAGGAACAATTATTGTCCATTCTTTTTTTACTGCTTTTATGATATTATCATTGAAGCAAGTTTCGATTTCGGAAGAATCAGTATCACCGTAGGTGGATTCTTGAACTATAGTAATTGGTAATTCCAATACCCACTCTGGAATGCAAACATCGTTTAAAAAAACATTCTTATTGTTGTAATCTCCTGTAAAAAGGATATTGATGTCATCATTCCCCTGCGAAGTAATTCTGACCAGAATAATAGCCGCACCAGGCAAATGAGCATTTTGGAAGAAGTTAACTTTTACATGGTCATTAATGCGAATAGTACTGTCATATGCACATGGTTTACAAAGGCTTAAGGTTTTTTCAAGATCCTCATCTGAATAAAGTGGCTTGGTTCCTGTAGATTTTGCTCTGCTTTTTATTATGGAACAACTGTCTTTCAATGCCTCTGGTAAAAGATTGCATGTTGTCTCTGTTGCATAAATGTTACCACTAAAGCCATTCTGCACTAGAAATGGTAACCGGCCTGTGTGGTCTATATGATTATGCGTAACAAGGCAAAATGCTACTTCAGATGCATTAAACGGTATCTTTTTATTTAATTCGTCTCCCCCCTCTTCTTGGAACATTCCACAATCTACGATAAACTTCATATTTTCTCCATACTGGTCTTTAACGACACATAAGTGGCAAGAACCTGTCACTTTATCATGGATATCCATGATGTCGACATAGAACGTAGATTTACGTCCCATAAAGATGCCTCCTTAAATTTATTTGAATTCACCTCGCATTAACAAAAGTCAATGCATGATAAAATCATTACATATATTTTATCACAATAGCATAAGATTTTGCAATATTTTGTCGTTTTTTATCCTCTGTTGAAAATACTTTTTAAAATTCCTTCATCAATCATTGTTGAAAAAATATTTTTTAAAATTATCAAAATAATTGGACCCAAAAATAATCCTACAATTCCAATTAATTTAAAACCTGTATACATAGCAATTAAGGTAAATATAGGATGAATTCCTATTTTATTACTTATTAATTTAGGCTCTAGCATCTGTCTTACAACTATAGTAAATATATATAATCCAATTAATAATAAAGCTAATGAAATATTACCATCTAAAAATACGGCTATTGCCCATGGTATCATTACTGTTCCCGAACCTAATATTGGTAAAGCATCTATAAATGCAATTCCTAGAGCAAATAATAATGGATACTCTATTTTTAGTCCTGTAGCCTTTCCAATATATAGACCTATTAATATTATAAAGAAAGAAATTAATATCAAAATCATTTCAGCTTTTAAATAATTACCTAGAGCTGAACTTATTTCTCTTAAATGTTTAATAAATTTTTTTACCCATAATCTTGGAACATGATGTTCTACTTGATCTAAAATATAAAATTTATCTGCGCAAATAAAATAAGTTGAAAGTATTGTTATTGTTATATATATAAAAGCAATTGGTATTAATGTAACCTTTTGCAATGTGTTTGTTAAGAAATTAGTTGTAAAAGTTGTAACAGAGTTTAAGAGTTTAGAAACACAGTTTTGAGCAATTTCTATTACCTTAACTGGTAAATCTAGTTCTTTTATTTTAAAATCTAATATGTTTTTTTGAATAAAATTATATATCTTTTCTATATAAACATTTATACTTTCTAAAAGATTTGAACTTTCAGTAATAAGTGTAATAATCCCCCATGTTATTAAACCAATTAATATTGAAAAAATAATTATTAAAACTATAATTGCACTTGTTTTCCTTGTAATTCCGGTTTTTTGGGCAAGGTTTCTTATAAGTGGTTCAATTATAAGAGAAATAATAAATCCAATTAAAAATGGCATATAAAATACAGCTAATTTAAGAAGTATAAATATTAATACAAGAGATAATAAAAAAATGGATATATTTTTTATAACAGTTGTCCAATATTTTACCTTGGCATTCAAAAAAGCAACACCTCTTATAATTATATGTATATAATACTGTTATTATTAATCATTTTTAAAGAATGATTGTGTGAGAATACTAGTATATTCTCACACACTTAGGTTTGAATAATAATAATAATAATAATTTATTCTGCATTTTTTGAATTATTATTACATTTACATATGCCCTCCATTGTTGTTGTTATTTCGTTTGGATTAATATTTTTATTTCTAAACAAGTCTCCAATAGTAATAATTCCTACCAGTTTTTGATTTTCTACTACAGGTATCCTTCTTATTTGGCAATCACACATTAATTTAGGTACATCATATATATCTGCTTCAGGATTGATATTTTGGACATTTGTTGTCATTACTTCACTAATTGGTGTTTGTTTTATATCTTTTTCACATGCAAGTGTTCTTAATATTAAATCCCTATCTGTTACAAGACCCACTAAATTTTTATTTGAATTACATACAGGTACACATCCAATATGTTTATTTAACATAAGTTTAGCAACATCACTTACAGAAGTTTCTGGTTTAACGCACTCTACCTTATTACACATACACTCTCTTACTTTCATATATATTCCACCTTTCTAAATAATCTGAATTTATTATTGGTAATTTTTATGGAAATATACATGTTTAATTTAAATTATATCCATTGATTCATTTGTCGCATTATAGGTGGTCTAGGAGGCATAGGAGGTCTATATGGTTGATAATACCTATTCACATTCATACTTTTTTTCCTTTGCTTTATTAACTCTCTTAATATTAAAATTTTAATTAAATCTCTAAGCATAAAATTTCTTTGTCTTGTTTCTTGTCTCATATCATTTTCTTTTGCATTTGGGTTACGTACATCGCCATTTTTTAAAGCAACTCTTGTATTTGAATTTTGAATATCTTCTGCTTCAAAATTTAAATATATTTCATCAGTCATTTTGTCAATCAAGTCCTTTGTGATTTCTCTATTCATATTTTGATTACATATCTTGCAAACCATAGGATATATCAATTTATATATTTCTGGGTAAAACATATTAAAATCATCGTTTTCGTCCATTGTATAATCATTTGTTATCATTGGTATATCGTAATAATAACTATTTTGTGGATTATATGTATTTGTATATATATCTCCTCCTTGGTATCCTAACACACTTCTCATATAATCTTCATAATTTGGGTAATTCATATTTTAAACCTCCTTATACATTAATATATGCATAAGGAGGTTTTGTCTTTACAATTTGTTTACTTCTTCTTTGAATTTTTTTCCTCTTTCTTCGAAATTTTTAAACATATCAAAACTTGTACTTGCTGGTGAGAAAAGAACAATTTGCTTTGGTTTTGCTTTTTCTTTGGCTTTTTTTACTGCTTCTTCTACATTAGCTACTTTTATAATATCTAATGTTTTGTTTTGCCTTTTTAACTCTCTAATAACTGCATTTTTTATCTTTTCTGCAGTTTCTCCCATAACAATCAATGTATCAACATGCTCAATTATTGGAGTAGCAATTGGATCATAATCTAATTGCTTATCTCTTCCACCTGCAATTAAGACTATTCTTTCATCATATGAATTCAAACCTGCAATTGTTCTATTTGGGCTAGATGCAATAGAGTCGTTATACCATTTTACATCATTTATTTCTCTAACAAATTCTAGTCTATGCTCTACTCCAGTAAACTGCTCTATTGCTTTTTTTTGTTCTTCCGGAGTAACTAAATCTTTAGTTACTGCAACTGCAGCACATATATTCTCTATATTATGCAATCCTCTTATTTTTATATCTTTCCTATTTATAACGTGTCTTCTTAAATCATTATCACAAATTTTTATAATATCTTCATCAAATATAACACCATTTGGGATTTTTTCTTTTCTACTAAAATATACAACCCTTCCTTTTGCTTGTTTACCAAGATTCTTAGTTATATCATTATCATAATTTACAACCAAAACTCCATTTTCATCTTGATTTTGAAAAATATTAGCTTTTGAATTTATATATTCTTTATAATCTTTATGTACATTTAAATTGTTTGGAGATATATTTGTTATAATAGCATAATCTGTACTTAATTTCATATTCATTAATTGAAAGCTACTTAGTTCCAATACAACAATATCTTCTGGTCTCATTTCTGAAATTTTTGTAAATAATGGGGTCCCAATGTTTCCACCTAAAAAACATTTATATTTTCTTCTTAAAATTTCATATACTAACGAAGTTGTTGTTGTTTTACCATCACTTCCAGTTATACCAATTGTTTTTGACGGTGTTAATTTTAATACCATTTCTATTTCAGATGTTAGTACTGCTCCTCTTTTTACTTCTTCTTCAATTTCTGGTAAATCTGGTCTACAAGATGGCGACCTAAATATATAATCAAATCCAACTAAATTTTTTAAATAATCATTACCTAAATAGTGTTTTATATGATATTTATTAATGTCCTCCCAAATGTCTTTATCTATTTTTTCTTGAGTTCTATTATCAAAAACTGTAATTTTAGCTTTTAAATTATTTAAATAATTAATTAACGGTTTATTACTAATTCCTAAACCTATAATTGCAATTTTTTTCCCTACTATATCTTTATTAAATTTGTTTAAACCTTCATTAATATATTCCATAATTCCTCCAATATTTTTTGTGATACATCTTGTTTCATTTGTTTTCTTTCCTTTGGTGCAATAAATATTTCCCCTAGATAATATATATCTGTATCTTTTTCATATATACAATAATAAACTTTATTTTTTTCTTTAGAATTATTTCCGCAGTTCACCAGTAACACCTATGCCATAACTAGATAATGCTATGTCTGATACTTTTTTTGCCATCTCTTTTGCTGTTTCTAAACTATATACAGTATATTTATTTATTGTTTCTTTTGCTACTCCAAATTTTATCTTATATTCGTTAGAATAAGTAACAAGGCTAACTTTTAAAACATTAGAAGAACCACTAACATTTGTAATTTCATTAGCTAAATATCCACCTGTACACGATTCCATAAAGCTTATTGTTTTATTATTTTTTCTTAAAATTTTTACTATTTTCTTATTTAAATTTTTCATGTCATTATTATATATCATATTTTAAAAATTAACAACTATAATCTCCATCCTTTTATTCTTTATGTTATATATATATTTGTTTTTCATTAAAATGATAAGTCTCTCTCAAATTGTTGAGAGAGACAATGTAAGGTTATGTAAAATCCTTTTTAAGATTTTATATTAATTTTTAAAAAAACTGTTTTTAAGAATAATATATATTTTTTTGAAAATACTATCAATAGAAATATTTTTGGAGGTGCTTAATTTATGAGTAAAAAAGAAAATAAAAAGAATAATCAAAATAGGAATAATGGAAATCAAAATAACAATCAAAAAAGTGAAAATAATAATTGCAAATAATTATAAAATTTTGAAAAGATGTAGTTATTATACTACATCTTTTTATATTTAATGTATTCAATGTTACTTTTTTTACTTCTTTTTACCATTTGATTATATACTTTATCTCTAAGGTCTTGTCTTTGTTCTTTTTTTGTTAATGTTTCATTTGGGAAAAAAGGTCCATCAATATATGTAATAATTTTTATTTTATTATTTTTTCTTCCATAACTTTGATATGTATTTGTCATACAAAAAACAGGCACATTTAATTCTATAGGATACCTAAATGAAACAGACTTAAATGGTCTTATTTTTGTATAATATGGCCAAATATGTGCCTCTGGGTATATGGTGATTGAATTTCTATCTTTAATTCTTTTTTGTATAGCTTTAAAAAAATTTTTTATTGCATTTTTATTATTTTTTGTAGGGATTGGTATTGCACCTAAGAGCTCAGCAGTATTTTTTAAAAACTTCATGGAAACATTTTCAGGATTTGCTATGAAAAAATTCCTTTTCGGAAATATTGCTAAGCTTGGTATGAATGTATCTGCAAATGGTTGAGTATGATTAGCATATACAAAATATCCACTATTTTTATATTTTTTTATTTTTTCTTTTCCTATATAAGTTATTCTAAATACTATTTTAGAATATAGTATTTTAAGTGGCATACTTAGAAAATTTTGCATAAAACAAGATACACATTCCCATAATTGCCCATGATTATATCTATATTTTTCATCTATTAATTTAGGAACTATTTTTGCTGTAGAAAACTCATCATTTAGTTCATCATTATAATAAATTATTTTTTCACCTTTCATTTATCTGCCATCCCTTTGGTTGTGTATTTTAGTTCTATGCCGTAGAAATTTTCATATATTTTTTTCCATACATTATAATTTTTTTTCATCATCATGTCTATGTTTTCTTTAGCTGAAAGCTTTTTGTCTGGATATATTGGTTCTTCTATATGAACATAATATTCTTGTATTGGGAAGCCATCTTCTCCTATTTTATCACTATCTTTCATTGTTATAAAAATAGGTATAACAGGTACATTGTTTTTAACTGCAAGTTTAAAAGTACCTGGTTTTAATGGCT
>CALXUH010000112.1 GCA_944391645.1 uncultured Clostridia bacterium
ATAATAGTTTTCTCCATATAGGTAATTTAACATATCTTGTGAATCATAGACATTGTTACCATAGCTAGAATTTGTATCTTCTAGTTCTGTTGGTTCACTATAACTTGATGAATATGAATAAGAATCACTTAAGGCTTCTGTTACTGGTATCCATACAAATTCGTTGCCATATCCGTCTTTTATTACTAAGCCTTTTTCTACTGATGTTTCTCCTTCTACTCCTTCTATTATTTCATATCCATTTGGTAATGGCACTGTGTGTGTTCCATCTGTTATTGCTGTTACTTTATCGCTATCCCATTCTGCTGGTTTTTCTGTTTCTGTCCATCCTTCTGGTAGTACTACCATTTCTTTTCCTGCTAAATAGTCATCTATGGAATTATACCATACTCCATCTATTTGTATTTTTCCATCTGCTATTTGCTGTTCCTTATTTAATTCATTTTGGGTTTCCCCTACTGCTCTTCCTGCATTTTCAAATAACCCTCCATTTATTGCCATTGTTATTGTTACTGCTACTAGTATTAACATTACTATTATGGTTATTACTAACGCAATTAAGGTTATTCCCCTTTGAGAAGTATTCTTTCTTTGGGCTATTTTTTCTTTTTCTTTTTTTCCTATCTTTTTTTTGGTTTTTTTCATTTTTTCTCCTCCTCTGTTATTTTTACATTTTTATTTTTTTCTTACTTAAAAAAAACATACTTTGTATGCACACCTACTTAATACTTCTCATCTATTCTTTTTTTCAATGTACATACTTCGCTTTCTTTTTTTGCATAAGTAATTTTTACTATTTTAATATATATCTTTTTTATATGTTTTGTCAAGATTTTTTTAGTTTTATGGTAAAAGTTTTTCCTATTTTTTTGTTTCGCATAAATTAAAAAAAATTTAATTTTTTTTACAATAAATCTTGACATATTCTTAAAAATATTATACAATAGTTTTCGCGTTAAGGAATGCTCCCTTAGCTCAGTTGGTCAGAGCAACCGGCTCATAACCGGTGGGTCCAAGGTTCGAATCCTTGAGGGAGCACCAATTTTTTTATATTTATGGGTAGGTGGCCGAGTGGCTAAAGGCGGCAGACTGTAAATCTGTTCTCATACGAGTACGATGGTTCGAATCCATCCCTGCCCACCAACAATAAAACCACAGTTACGCTGTGGTTTTATTTTATAAAAAAAGGATTCGAAAGCCCGCTCAACAAAACAGTCCTGTGGACTGTTTTTAGGGCGGTGGCCTCTGCCGAATCCATCCCCGCCCCACCAACAATCCATCTGTTGGAACTAATAGAACAGAATATACAAATATCATATTTATCAAAATAAAAAGATATAAGAAAATTTATTTAATATTTATAAAAAACCACCCTTTGCATGGGTGGTTTTTAGAGATTTTCTGAATTCAAACTTTATGATTTCAGAAGTTTGTTCATGATTAGCTTTTTTACATTGTACGCTTCGAAAATAAATCTAAGTTCCCCTGTACTTTGTGCAAATTCATTGTAGAGACAATCCAGTTCTTTGTTTTTAGCAGAAAGTAGGAGGCGCATTTTTGTAATACACGCTTCAATATTTTGACATGTCTGAGTAAGTGCTTCCTCAAACTCCTTACGGTTGATGTACGCTGTTGTTACTTTTTCAAAGATTTCTTGTACTTCTTCAATATCTTGCAGGGAAAGGCGTGGGAGATTTTCATATTCATGTTTTTGGTTCCACTTGAATAACTCTTTCCAATAGGTTTCAAAAATCCTATTCAAGTCACCAAGTGGAATGTTGTTAAACACATTGAATGCTTCATCTCTAATCTCAACAAGCTCATTTAGAGCGTTTTCTAACTCCAGGCTGCTCCGTAATGCTTCTACAAAAGTCGTACCATTAGTCATAAACAGTATCTCCTTTCAAAATTACTGTATTTATATACGCATTACATTATATTACAATTAATATAGGTTATCAAGATTCATATTATATATTTTTTAATATATTTCTTCTATTTGTGTTAGTTTTGCATATTTTTCTTTTGGGAATTCTTTATCATATTCCACATCTTCGAATATTTCTGGCATTATTTCCTTAAAATATAACAATAAAGGTATCATTAATTGTCTTATTGCTGGATGTGTATGTTTAGAAGCTCTTAAAGTTAATATATGTTTCCACTCTCTAATATTTGCTGTCATTGTCACCTCTGCAGCAATGCTATGTGGTAATAACATTCTTAGTTGATCTGGCAATGCACCTAGCTTAGACATTTCAATGTAATTTTTTTCGATTACTTCACATGTATTTTCCCAAATTTTATAAAAATCTGTTCCATTTTCTATATTACATGGTTTAATAAATTTTAGTTCACTATTAAATTTGTCTTTTCCATAATTACAATATCTTGTACTTTCAATTGAAAAAGATGCTATTCTATGCCTTGTTATATCCTTATATACTCCTAAATCACAATACATTCTAATTGTAACTTTTTCATGCTCTAAAACAGATTCATGTCCTCTTGTAATACAATTTTTTAAAAGTGTTTTATACGAATCTTCTGTAATTTTCCCTTCAGAACGATAACATGTTCTACAAGCTCTTTCTATATTTCTCATTATTTTTTTTCCATCAATTTTTTCTACTTGAATATATGGATCTATAATTTGCATTTTATTCCTCCTATATTTTTTATATACTATTAAAGCAGGAATTTTTAATTCCTGCTTCTATTATTTTAGTTTTCTTTTTTTCCGTCTGGTAATGCTTCTGGTAAAGATAATACTACTTTTATTTTGCATATATATCTAATTGTTCTTACCAATTTACTATTTTTTATTCTTTGCCATAATGATGGTTTAACTTCAAACCTTGTTTGTGTAGTATATTCTGCTTCTTCAACTGGTTCATCCACAACTTTACTTTGCACTTTTTCATCTTCAACTGGAGCTGGAATTCCTTTTAAGGCTTCTGCAATTTCTATTCCTATATAGCTTAAAGCCTTAGACCTATCTTCTATTCTTTCCATATCTATTTCTATATGTAAGTTTGCTTCAAGATTAGAAATTTTTGCATTAACCAATTTTACTGCAGAAGTATAATTTTCTGTATCTTTCTTCTTTGCTTTTCCAATTACCATTAAAGCTTCAATAGCATCCTCAGACACTCTATCTGAAATATCTTTTACTCTATTTTTCCAGTCTTTTTCTTTGTTTTCTACTGTATATAAAACATCTTTTAATTCATTTGAAACACATATATTTTTTTCTCTTTGCCTTATTAGTCCTTCTATTTGTTTTGTGTTTTCTTCAAATTGCTCTGTAGTATATTCTACTAAATTATATGCAGCTTTATATACACTTACTGGGAAATTTTTCTTTTTTGGATATTCAATTAAATATGTTTTTACTGAGTCTATTAAGTCTTTAAAGAAAGCATCTTCTTCTAATTGAATTATCTGTTTTTTATTATTAGGATTTATCATTTTCTGAACTTTATCAATATTTGATAATATTTTTTCTTCAGTAATTATCATTTTCACGTTTACTATGCCTGGTCTTTTGAAAAATAGCACTGTAAACTCCCTCCTTTGTTCCTATTTATTAATCGCCATAAACTATTATAATTATACATTTTTTATGTATAAAGCTCAATAGGATTTGTATTATTTTTCTTTTACAATTTTATTACAAACATATTACAATTGTCAATTGTTTTTTACAAAAATTAATTTTTTTTTACTTTGTAAATACCTACTGTATTTTAGCCATTTCCTCAAATCTTTTTATTTTCTGTGTTGTAGTCTTAATTAATTCTTCTTCTGTTACAATTATTTCTTTTATATATTTATATGGTGGCATTGTTCTATTTAATTCTTTTATCTTTTCCCATATTTTATCTTTAATTTCTTCTTCATCTTCTATTCCATAAGCTTCTTTCATAGCTTCTCTATCATATACTATTTTCGCACATAATTTTAAATCTAATTCATCGTCATCTTCTGGTTTACCATATACAAAAGATTCTTTTATTCCATCAGTTCTATTAATTACGTTTTCTATTTCTTCTGGGAATACATTTTTACCATTTTTTAGAACTATTACACTCTTCTTTCTTCCACAAAGGAATAAAAATCCTTTTTTGTCTATATACCCTAAATCTCCAGTTTTTAACCAATCTTTATCAAAAACTTCTTTTGTAGCTTCTTCATTTTGGTAATATCCCAACATTACAGATGGAGATTTTACATATACTTCTCCAATACCATCTTCATTTTTATTTACAATTTTCACTTTTGCACTTGGGAATATTTTTCCTACAGATCCTATCCTTTGATCAAAATCTGTTCCTGCTGATATAATTGGAGATGTTTCTGTAAGCCCATAACCTTGTACTATTTTAAATCCTAAATCATTAAAGCCTTTTTCCACCTCATAATCTAGTGCTGCAGCCCCACTTACCAATAATCTTAATTTTCCACCAAATTCATCGTGTATTTCTTTAAATACTTTTCTTCTAAAGTCTAATCCTACTCTTGATAAAATACTAGTAAGTTTTGTTATCATTTCAACTTCTTGTAATTTCCCTTTTTTTTCAATAGTTTTTATTAATCTTTTATATATTGCTTCATATAAAGCTGGAACAGATATCATTGCTGTTATTTGGAACTCTTTAATATTATTTGCGATATGTCTAATTCCCTCACAATATGCAATTGATGCTCCAGAATATATTGGATATAAGAATCCTGCTGTACATTCAAATGTATGGTGTAGTGGTAAAAATGATAGCATAGTATCATTTGAATCTAATTTTAATACTGCTGAAATATCCATTAAATTACTGCAAATATTTTTATGTGATAACATAACTGCTTTAGACATTGCTGTAGTTCCTGAAGTAAATAACATAAATGTCATTCCTTCTCTATCTACTTCTGCATCTAAAAATTTTCTATCTCCATCTTTTATTAATAGTTTACCTTTTTCTATAAATTCTCTTTCAGACAAAATTCCATCTGTTCTTTCAGTTAAATCCATAGATACATAATATCTTAAATCTGTTGTTTTTCTTTGTTTTATATCTAACATTATTTCGTCATATTTTTTTGAATAAAATATAGCTTCAACTCCTGAACGAATTATCAAAGATTCTATTTCATTTGCAGGTAAAGATCTATCTAATGGAACAACAACTCCTACTCCACATGCAGTTGCTAAATATGCAACAGCCCATTCATATCTATTTTCAGAAATTACTGCTATTCTTTTTCCTAGTAATCCCATCTTTATTAGCTGTGTTCCTAATCCATTTACATCATTTATAAATTCTTCATATGTAATATATTTAAATTCTCCTGGTTTTTCTCCTTTATATTTAAATGCTGGTTTATCTTTATATTTTATTAATGACTTATTTAACATATCTTTTAAATCTGTAATTGGTTCTACTTTGTGTAATTTTTTCTTTACTTTTTTATTTCCTTCTTCTAACATTTCTTTTAAATTTTCCTCTTCATGTTTTTTCTCTGGAAAATTTTTCATTATCATATTTAATAATTTTTTACTATCTTTATCCATTTATAACACTCCTTAAAATTTGCTTTTTATATTATATAACAAATATTAAAAATTGACAAGTTTTGCATGTAAAAATAAAATTTAAAAATATATAAAAAAAATCAAAAGACGCGGAAAATTTTCCGTGTCTTTTGATTATCTTAAAAATTGTACCCTCCAATCTGTTCAGTTATATTCATTGCTTTTAGTCTGTGGGTAACAAATGTTGTGGGGACTTGGAATATTTCAGCAAGGATGTAAGTTGTAGGTACATTAAGTTTGCGAAGTACCATTCTTACTTGATGCTCAGGCATTAGCATCTCATAAACTAACATTTTTTCTCTGTCTGAAAGCTTAAAGCCCCTGGTTATGATAAAGCCATCAGCTCCTGTTGTTATAAGTCTTGCAAATGCTTGAGCAATAACAACTCTTGCGAGTAATTCATTGCTATCCAATGTATCCTTACTGTAGAAAATGCACTTGCTACCTCTTTCATTTGTTACAAATGCACAAATAACTTCTTTTCCATTAATTTGTACATCTTCCAAATTCAGAGGTAACACCGATACACCTAAATTTCTGCCTAGCTTTTCCAAATCTACGGTAACCTTATCCTGAATTTTAAGAGTTCTCATTATTTCAGGAATTGTCATATGCCGTAGTTCTTTTACATTTATCATGTAAGCATCCTCCTTGTTTTTGTATTCCAAAATTATTTTAATATTTGTTTTTATCCCCCTTTTTTAAGACTTATAATTTGGTTTTTTACTGTATTACTCAAATCATTATAATTCCCCCTTATAATTATTTGAAGGTTTGTAAATTTTTCCTTTTTTATTTTACCATTTTTTATGTTAAATTGCAAATATTTATACCCAACCCATTTGGTTCCTCGAACGGGAATCGGCGAGCCGCGTCGGGAAAAAGGTCCACTGGACCTTTTTCTATTCCTCCTTTTCGATTCCCTTAATTTTACCATAAAAAAAATAGCCATACCTAACCTTTTTAAGTACAACTATTTTCTGGTGCCTCGAACGGGAATCGAACCAGTGACACGGGGATTTTCAGTCCCCTGCTCTACCAACTGAGCTATCGAGGCAAATTTTTTTAAAAAAATGGCGACCCGGAACGGGCTCGAACCGTCGACCTCTAGCGTGACAGGCTAGCGTTCTAACCAACTGAACTACCGGGCCAAAAAAAATGGTGGGCACAATAGGACTCGAACCTATGACCTCCTGCTTGTAAGGCAGATGCTCTACCAGCTGAGCTATACGCCCATCTTAACGACGAAATTAAGTATACTAAATTTTTAATAATATGTCAAGCCATTTTTATAAATTTTTTATAAAATTTGTTAAAATATTATATTTTTGAAAATTTGGGAAAAACTGTTGTTATGAATAATTTTTTTAATAAATTAAAAAAAGCTTTTATATATACACCTTCTCCTACTCCATATAAATTTTTAATTTCAGAAAATAACTCTCCTAAAGAAGAATCTATTAGTGAACCTTCTATTGTAGCAAATAATATTTCAACATCCTTGGATGAAAATTTAACTAATTTAAAAATTAGATATAATGCTCTTATTAATAGTGATATTATTTTAAGAGAATTTACTCTAAATTTAAACGGAGTTTCTTATAAATCACTTATAGTTTGTATTGATGGAATGGTTAATTCTGAACTTATAAATAATTTTCTCCTAAAACCACTAATGGAATTGCCAGATGATTGTTCTAAAAATTTTAGGCTAAATGGTGTAAAAATAAAAAAAACTAAGAAAATAGATTTATGTGATTATATATATAATTCTTTGGTCCCTCAAAATAGTATTAAAAAAGTAAGCACATTAGATGATTTAATATCATCTGTAAATTCTGGTAACTGTGCTCTTCTTGTTGATACCTTAAATTCTGGATTTATTATAGATGTAAAAGGATATAAATCTAGAGAAATTTCTGCTCCAACAAATGAAATTGTTGTTAGAGGTTCACAAGAAGCTTTTGTTGAGAATCTTAGAACAAATACTTCTATGCTAAGAAGAATAATCAATAATGAAAAATTAATTATAGAAAATACAACTGTAGGTAAAATTAGTAAAACCAAAGTTGCTATATGCTATTTAAAAAATATTGCTAATTCTGATTTAGTAAATGAAGTAAAATATAGAGTAAATAATTTAGATATAGACTATATAATTTCATCTGGTCAATTAGAACAGTTTATACAAGATAGAAATAATATTGCTTTTCCTCAAGTCATTGCAACTGAAAGATCTGATAAGACCTCTCTTCATCTCCTAGAAGGAAGAGTTGTAATAATTGTAGATGGAAGTCCCTATGCTCTTATTGTGCCAGGTGTATTCTTAGATTTTTTATCTTCTCCTGAAGATTTTAATTTAAAACATCAATATTCAAATTTACTAAAGCTTATAAGATTTGCCGCAACATTTATTACCTTACTTTTACCAGGTATATATGTTGCAATATCTAATTATCATACTGAACTGTTACCAACAGAATTACTTTTTACAATAGCAGCTTCTAGAAATACTGTTCCCTTTCCTACAATTATAGAAATACTCATAATGGAAATATCTTTTGAACTCATCCGTGAAGCTGGTCTTAGAGTCCCATCACCTTTTGGATCCACAATAGGAATTATTGGTGCATTAGTCTTGGGTGAATCTGCCGTTAGTGCCAATTTAGTTAGTCCTATTTTAATAATAATTGTAGCAATAACCGGATTAAGCTCTTTTACCATACCAGATTTTTCTTTAAGTTTTGCCTTTAGAATTTTTAGATTTATATATATAATACTTGGTTATTTATGTGGATTTCTCGGTATTGCTATAGGGATTTTTATACAACTTACTGTTATGGTTAATTTAAAATCATTTGGTGCTCCGTATCTTGTACCTTTTGCACCTAAGAATAGTTTGAAATCATCTTTTTCATATTTTATAAAACCTATTTGGTCAAGAGAAACTAGATCAGATTTTTTAAATACAAAACGACCTAAACAAGAAAGCAAATTTAGCATGCAATGGAAGTTTTGGGAAAGGAAATATTAATGTCTGTAGAAAAGATAAGCAAAATTGAGGCAATTGCATTAATTTTAATTATTATGTTTAATGCTATAATAATAAATGTGCCAAATATAATTATATTGTCAACTGGTACAGGAACTGCAATTAATATAATTTATATAAGTATACTTGCTATTATTTTTACCTATATTATTTGTAAACTTTTTAAACCATTTTATGGTAAAGACATTTTAGATATTTCTGAATATGTAGGTGGTAAATTTTTAAAAATATTAATAGGTCTTCTTTTTATCATTTTTTTTACTTTGCTTGCTTCTTTAAGTGTTAATTTTATGGCTAATTTTTTAAAAATAATTTATTTTAATAGCTCACCTATAGTGTTTATATTATTATTTTTTCTAATTCCCGCTCTATTTATAAATAAATCTGGAATAAAATCTATATCTAGAGTTAATTTAATTTTTATGCCTTTAATTATATTAAGTTTGATTTTTTTATTATTCTTTTCCTATAATAATTTTACTATAGAAAGAATTTTTCCCATTTTAGGGAATGGTTTTTTTAGTACATTTGTATTTGGCTCAACAAATGTTTTTGCCTTTGCTGGTATTGCTTACTTGTACTTTATACCCACTTTACTTAAAGATGCGCAAGATTTTAAAAAAGTTTCTATTATCTCAATTTTTTTATCTTCCATCTGCTTGGTTGGAAGTATTATTTCTTTAATAATGAACTTTCCAGCAATTACTGTAACTGATGAAACTC
>CALXUH010000113.1 GCA_944391645.1 uncultured Clostridia bacterium
TGATAAAATGCTTGCAGATCTTGAAGGTTCATCTTCAAGACTATTAAACGATCAAACTGAAGCTCTGCGCAAACAAATAGAAAGAGAAAAGAGTCAGTTATTGAAAGAAATCAAGGCAGTACTTGAACAAGCTGATGAGGATGCTAAAAAAGGCATTGTTACCGGCGATAGCGACAGACTTAATGTAGGTCAAACAAGAGCCGTCATTACAACTGCAGAACAGCTTCGCACAAGAGTAAACGAGCTTGCCACAGGCAGACTTACAGAGATGAGAGCCTTACTCGACTCTCTCCTTTCTGATAGCATTGCATTGAACCAAGCGAGAATGATAGACCGAGCAAACGGTGTAGTCAGGCTTGATGAAGCAACTAAGAAATTCCTTGATACTATTGAGAATGAGATACTCAGGCAGTTCCTATACATTGCTTATGTTCGAGATTCCTCTCTGTCGGGAAATGCACTTCTCGAAGCAGGCAAGGCGTTGATGAATGAGTCTGTTGAAGCGAGATACGAGAAGGAGGCAGAGCTTATCCGTGCCGAGCTTGCGGCGGCGAAAGTTCCTACCGAAACCGTCGAAAAGATCGTTGACGCAGGTAAGCCTCTTGCCGAAATCAGAGAAGCAGCTACAACAGAAATCGTTGGTGAAAAGATTCGTCAAAAATCCATGAAGCTCATTATGAAAGCCATCACAGAGCGTGGGTTTATCGTTGACAAGAATAACATCAAAATCAACAGAGAAACCAACGAGGTAACGATGGTCGCATTAAAAGCGAGTGGCGAGCGTGCAACCTTCAAAATCTTCCTTGACGGTAAGTTTATCTACGACTTCAGAGGATATGAAGGACAGGCTTGCCAAAAGGACATTGAACCTTTTATGACGGCTCTTGAAGAAGTCTACGGTATTCATGTAACCGAAAGGCAAGAGATTTGGTCGAATCCCGATAAGATCTCAACGATGAAATACCAAGCAATGAATACGAATAAGAATAAGAGGTGATATAATGGCTTTATCTACAACATTCAACAGATTAAAAAGAGAAATCGGCATCAAGCGTTGCCTGATCATTGACGGCAATGTTGGCGATGTGTACCTTAACAACAAGAAGCAGATCGTAGATCTCAAGCAATACCTCATGGATATGCTGAAAAGCATGGAGTACGACGATGTTCTCTATTGGGATAGAATCGATGGAGTTGACGGCGATATATCTAAACTTTCAGTCATTGACGAGGTCGAGGTCGAAGGTGACGCATATTCATTCGACGATGATGAGGATGAAGCCGCAGAAGAAGAAAAAACAGGAAGCGGTCTTTTCAAAGAACCTTCTGAAATCTTCAATATCATCTTCAAAAACCTCAAAAAGCCAAACAGAAAGACAGCGTTTGTTCTGAATTGGGCGGATTACCTATTTAGTGCAGGTGGTCAGCTACCTCCCGATGAGAGAGAACTCCTCACTTTGCTCGGTAAGGCAATCAAGGACAAAAAGGTTGAGTATCTCTCCACAGAGGTAAATGAAAGCACCATCATCCTTATCACGAGCAAGCTTGCTATGTTCCCGATCTCCTTCTATCAGGGAAATCCCGAAGTGTCTTGCCTTACCTTGTCAAGACCTGACCGTGAGGAACGTGAAGCTATGCTCGAAAAGATTGAGAGCGGTTTTGAGGTTAAGCTTAAGCCCGGCGAAACGCTTCTTACCTCCGACAAGAAGAACGAATACATCGATATGATGGACGATTTCACCAACCGTGAGATGATTCAAATGGCAAGACTTTCGAGAAAAGAAGGAAGAATGCCGTTTGAACAGCTCTATCTCCTCTTCAAGTACGGAGAAAAGGATAACCCTTGGGAGAAGCTTGACTATAAAGCAGTTAAGGATATCAAGAAAATTCTTGGCGAGCGTGTCGTAGGTCAGGAAGAAGCTATCGAGAAGATTGAAAAAGTGGTTGTTAAGGCATACATGGGCTTAACAGGTGTTCATAAATCCTCAAGCCGTTCCGCACCGAAGGGCGTACTGTTCTTCGTCGGCCCCACAGGTGTTGGTAAAACCGAGCTTTCCAAGGCTCTTGCAAAATTCCTCTTCGGTGAAGAGCAGGCTTGCATTCGCTTCGATATGTCGGAATACGCACAGGAAAACAGCGATCAGAAGCTCATTGGAGCGCCTCCCGGATATGTCGGATATGAAGAAGGCGGTCAGCTTACCAATGCCGTAAAGGAAAAGCCCTTCAGCATCATTCTCTTTGATGAGATCGAAAAGGCGGCAAAACCGAATCCTCGTATTCTTGATATCTTCCTTCAGATACTTGAAGATGGCAGACTTACCGATAGCAAGGGCGAAACGGTTTACTTCAGTGAGAGCGTAATCATCTTCACTTCCAACCTTGGCGCTTCCGAGGTGTCTTCGAGTGGCTCTAATGAAGAAATCGCGCAGGAATTCATCAAAATTGTAAAGAATTATTTTGATAACGAGATCAAACGCCCCGAAATCCTCGGTCGTATTGGTTACAGCAATATCGTGCCGTTTAACTTTATCAAGGATAAAGAATTCAGCATTAAGATTGCAAAGTCCAAGCTCCGTCCCGTACAAAAGGCGATCTCCGAGAAATATAGAATCGATCTTGAATTTGAAGATGAGCTTCGCTTCATCGATTACATACTCGGCGGTGCTGACAGCAGTAAGGGCGGTCGTGATATTCTGAATGCAATCAACGATAAGCTCCTCGACGAGCTTGCAATGTTCATGTTCGAGAATAAGCAAGACCTTTCCTCTCTCAAGGGTTCAAAGATGCTTGTTAAGATCACGAAGAACGGACTCGAGTTCAGCTTTGAAAATGATTAAGTTCAACGTTGCAGCCATCAACTGTTGCACGGAAACAGAAGGCCCCTACAAAAGACTCACGATATGGTTTCAGGGTTGCGACATCCATTGCAAAGGATGTTGCAATCCCGACTACCAAGCATTCACGGTGCGAAATCTGATGACACTTGATGAGCTTATCACGGTAATCAAGGATGCGAAGGAAAAGCACGGTATCGAAGGAGTTACATATTCAGGCGGCGAACCTACCTTGCAACAGAACCTTCCCGAACTGACAAAAGCAATTCAAGACCTTGGTCTCGGAGTGATCTCGTTTACAGGACATCTATACGAGCAGGTTCAAGAACAGCTTGAAGGATGCGATATGGTGCTTGACGGAGCGTTTGAAGAATCCAAGCTCGAAGCCAAGCGCAAAATCCTTGGCTCTACAAATCAGCGCATCC
>CALXUH010000114.1 GCA_944391645.1 uncultured Clostridia bacterium
TTATGAGGTATATAACAACCGCAGGCACAAAAGTATTGACGATTTGCTCAAATCCTGTGAATCAAAAATGCGGAAAGAAAAAATCAAAGGGTTTTAAGCCGCTTTTCGGAGGTGATCTTGCTTGAAAGAAAAAGACATTAAAACAAAGTCTGCCGCTGCGCCCAAAACCGTTAAAAATACGCCGAAAATGGCGGTAAAAAGCAAGGAAGCTGTAGCAAGCGCCGTAAAAGATGTGAAAACGGCAATGAAAAACAACCTTGTCAAGCAGACGATGGAAAAGCAGCTTTCCGAAAAAGCAGAACAGCGGCAAAGCGAGCGCCCTGAAAATTACGCTGTCGACAATATAGAAAATGCTGCTTCCTCCACTGCCGACACAGCGTATCACAAAGGAAAGACGTTTGTCCAAAACCGCATCAAAGCACACAATCGCAAGGCAGAAATCAGAAAGAGCGAACTCCCACAAACACCTGCTGCGGAATATCCCGCCGATGCAGAAAATATCTCTCCTAAGCTGCTTGAGAATCAGCCCAAAACGGCGGAACATTACAGGAAAAGTGTGTCGGTCGCGCCAAAAAATGAAAAAGCAATCGAGCAGGTAAAAAAGGGCGCGCAGGAGAAAGTGGCTGTAAAAACCAAAGCGGAATATCTGAAAAGACAAAGCAGCATTTCTGCTGAACGCCCTACTTATGGTGTAAAGACAAAGGAAAACTATATACAGGAACACACAACACAGCGCACGGCGATCAGGGATACAAAGCAAACAGCGTCTGGTCATGCTACTACCCTGCCGGATCAATCAAAATCGCCAAAGCAAGCACGGCAAGAATATGTTTCCGGCAAGCTGAAAACCAAAGCTGAATATATAAATGCCAGAAAACCGCAGGCGGAAATGCCGGAAAAACCGGAAATGTTGCAGGCAACCTACCGGAGCGATGCTCCAAAGGCAAAAGCGGAGGCTGCCCCAAAAGAAAGCGCCGCCGTCCCTTCTGAAAAACCGAAAAAGACCCTTGTGAAAACAAAAGAAAACTATATGCAATCTTTGCGGGAATCAAAAGTTGAAACTGTTAAATCGCCATACACAAATGCAATAAAATCAAAAGAAACGGTACTGACAGCAAGGCGCAGCACCACCAATTCCAAAAAGGCGTTAAAAACCCGCGACAGCGTAGTTGGGAAATCCAAATCTATCATAAAAAGCGGAAACGCCTACACCGGCAGTACTGCAAAGGTGAAAGCTGCAAAAACAGCCAAAACCGCAAAAACCGCAAAAAAAGCTGCGAAAACGCAAAAAGAGGTTACGAAAAAAGCTGCAAAGGAAGCGGCGAAACGAGCAAAACAAGCCGCACAGAAAGCGGCGCAAACGGCGAAAGCGGCAACAAAGGCAGCAGTCAGGATCACCGTGAAAGTCGCACAGCTTGTTGCGGCAGCGGTAACAAAACTTGTTTCAGCGCTTGTGGCATTGGGCGGCTGGGCGGTTTTAATTGTCGTGCTGATTGTCATTATCATCGTTGCGGCAATCGCCGCCAGCCCTTTCGGAATTTTTATCTCAGAGGAAGCCGCCGATCCGAACAGCATCCCTATTTCCTCCATTGTTGCCGAGTGTAATATGGAACTGTCCAATCAGCTTGACAGCATTGAAAACGGAACGGCGCACGACAGAGTTGTAATGGAGGGCGAGCAGGCAAGCTGGGACGAAGTGATCGCCCTGTTTGCTGTCAAGGTAGCAGGGACAGAGGATGAAACGGCGCAGGACGTTGTCATTATAGACGAGGCGAAAAAAGAGATATTAAAACAGGTGTTTTGGGATATGCACAGCCTATCATCCTACGCCAAAACAACAACCAGCGGCGAGGGCGAAGAAACTGTTACAGAAACCGTCCTATATATTACAATCAATACGAAAACAAAGGATGATATGATTGCAGAATACGGCTTCACGGACAACCAACAGGAAGCGCTTGCAACGCTGCTGGAAAACAGCGATGTTTTAATCGCGTCCTCCCAAAGCCTTACAATCTCGGACGGGACGGCAAAAGGTGTGCTTGACGCGCTTCCCGAAAACCTGTCCGAGAAACGGAAAGCGGTTATCAAAGCCGCCTGCTCCCTTGTCGGAAAGGTCAATTACTTCTGGGGAGGAAAATCCTCCGCTATCGGCTGGGACAGCGAATGGGGAAAGCTGAAGTTGGTTACTGCCGAGGGCAGTAAATCCACAGGCACCAAACGTCCCTTTGGGCTGGACTGTTCGGGATTTGTCACATGGGCATATATCAACAGCGGCTTTTCGGCATCGCAAATCGGGCATGGAACGCAAGGGCAGATTGCAAAATGTACCCGTATTTCATGGGATAGCGCACAGCCGGGCGATCTGGCCTTTTTATCTGATTTATCCCATGTGGGGATTGTTGCCGGGAAGGACGAAAATGGGAATATTTTAGTCATCCATTGTTCATCGGGCGCAAACAATGTGGTGATCACTACAATCTCTATTTTCGGTTTTGCGGCCAGACCGGGATGTATATAAAATAG